>CACZOZ010000054.1:0-3639 GCA_902782865.1 uncultured Eubacteriales bacterium | reverse complement strand
GATGCCCATGGGCACGGCGGAGTACACGTCCCTGCCGGCGCGCAGGGCGGCCTTGACCAGGTCCCCGTGGAGGTGGCGCTGGGTGAAGATGGCCACGGCGGTGATATCCTCCCGGGCGATCGCGGTCTCAAAGCTGGAGATGATCTCCGCGCCGAACAGCTGACGGTATTCCTGCGCGCGCTCGGGGATGATATCGCACACGTACACCTTTTCGCACAGGGGATGGTGCTGGAAGAGGGGCACGAACATCCTGGCGAATTTGCCGCAGCCGATGAATGCGACGGTGATTTTCCTGTTCATAGGGATATGATCCTTTCTTTCCGGCCCGGACGGGGCCGCCTGTCACGTGTCTGGCGCGTCCTCCATCCGGACGGTCACCGTGGTGCCTTCATACTCCGCCGCCTCGAGAGTGACGCTGCTGCGCTCCGGGTAGATGAGGTTGAGCCGGCGCTTGATATTGATCAGCCCCAGGTGCCGCCCGTTCTCGGCATGGTCGGCGTTCTCCATCAGCGCGTTGAGCTGCGCCGTCTGCTCCGCGGTCATGCCGGCGCCGTTGTCCTCCACCCGGATCGTGAGGGCGTTGTCCCCGCGGCTGACGGAGATCCTGATGTACCCGCTGCGCTGCCTGCCGATGCCGTGCCGCACCGCGTTTTCGATCAGGGGCTGCAGCAGCAGGCGCAGGGTGCTGATCTCCTTGAGGTGCTCCTCCACCCAGGCGTCCAGGACCACGTCGAAGGTGATCTTGTCCTCCCGCATGGCGTTGACCAGCTTCAGGTAGTTCATGCCGCTCTCCAGCTCGGCGGCCAGGGGGACCCGGTCGCACTGGTCCAGCATGGCGTAGCGGAAATACTGGTTGATGCAGATGATCGACTCCGCCAGCTCGCGCTGCCTGAGGCGCTCGGCCTGCAGGCGCAGCTGATCCATCACGTTGCAGATGAAATGGGGCCGCAATTCGTTGGTGAGGCCGTCGTACAGGAGCTGCTTTTCCCTCTCGTGGGTCTCGTTCAGGCGGGCGTACATGCTCTCGAAATGCCGGGAGAGCCTCAGGATATCGTCCTCCCGGCTGTCGGTATCCTCGTCGGCCGCCGTGCCTCCGATCGTGTCCATCCGCGCCACCAGAGCGTTGAGGGCCTTCAGCTGGCGCTGGCATACGGCGCGCACCATCAGGTACGCCAGGCCGATGATGATCAGCAGCGCGGCGGCCAGCATGAGCATCCGCCCCGAGGACAGGGAGGTCATCGAGGCGGGGATCACGCAGCACAGCGATACGCCGAGCCCGTCGGCCTGCTGCCTGATCACCGTGCATCCCCGTGCCCGGGAGACGCCCTCCGGAGCCGCGGCCGCCTCCGCGGCGAAGCGGGTGCTCGTGGCGGAGATAAGATCGCCGCCCGAGAACATCATCAGGTCATAGCCGCTCTCGCCGACGGTCTCCACAGCGGCGTCCCAGATCGCGCGGTGATCCAGCACGGTCTCCAGGACCCCGACCACGAGGCCTCCGCCGCCCACCACGGCGTAGTCGATGCACCACGTGTTTTTCTCGTTCCCGACGCTCCAGGGCCGCCCTTCGGGCAGATAGGACACCGTATAGATCTGCCGGCGGCCGGATACATCCCTGAGGAGGGGGAGCATGTCCGCTTCCGAAGACAGGGGGATCAGCCATTCCTGGACGGGGAACAGGCTGGGATTGGTGTGCAGGACGCGCAGGGCCTTTAAGTACCGGTTGTGCATCGCCATGCTCTGCCGGAAGGGCTGCAGGTGGTCCAGGATCAGGTGGACGGTCTCGGCGTCGCCGTGTTCCCCGGACAGCATGCGGATTATGGCCGGTTCCATGGCCAGCTGGCTCGCTTCGTCCGCGCTACTCCCGACGGCGTAGACGATCTCCCGCTCCGCCGTGGCTACGATGGCGTCGGCGGCGGTGACGGCGTTGTTCCGGAGCATGCGGGTCATGGAGAAGAGCGTGTACGCCGATATCAGGAGCAGCGGCAGGCAGAACACCAGCAGCACGCGGAGCACCAGCTTCCGCTGCAGGGTGCTTGTACGGGCTGCCTTGCTCATGGGGCGTCCTCCTTGAAGCTTTTGACGGATCAGTGCGCCTGTCCCCACATGTCGTGGTACGGCGCGGGCGCCAGGCCGTAGGCGCTCTGGAACAGGGCGTAAAAATGCTTGTTGCCCTCGAAGGCCGTCAGCCTTGCGATGTCCATGACCTTCAGGTCCGTGCTCCTGAGCAGCTCGGCCGCCAGGCGCAGGCGCGTCGAGCGCTGGTAGTCGTTGAGCCCCCGGCCCGTGTACTGGGAAAACAGGCTGCTCACGTACCCGCTGCTGATGCCGCAGATGCCCGAGAGCGCTTCCTGGTCCACGGGCCCCGACAGGCCGGCCAGGATGGACCGGCGCACCGCGCCCATCCTGAGCGGCCGGGGCAGGGGCGGCAGGTCCTTTGTCACCGCGCGGAAATGCTTCATGGCCTGCGCGGCGAAGCTGCCCTCCCGGCCGGTAAACTTCAGCGGCGGCAGGCCCTCGATGGCGAGCATCTCGTCGTAGGCGCCGCCGGGGCCCTCGGTGATGCCGCACTGCCTCAGGAAGACGCTCATTTCCCGGAGGGCGTCCCGGAAGCCTTCCTCGCTGCGCTGGTCGAAGGCCTCCATCAGGGCGGCGTGGCAGTCGGTGACGATGATGCGCGTCAGGTCCAGCTGCTCGTAGCGGACGGGGATGCCGCTCACGCCCCGGGTTTGGGCGTACTGCAGGGCGAAGCAGGCGCGGCGGTATATCTCCCCGAGGGCCGTCTCCTTCGGGCAGCGGCTCAGGCCGGCCCGGTACGCGTCCATGCCGGCTCGGCGCAAAATGAGATCCAGCATCCTGGCGGGGTCGCCGCCCGCTGCCGGATCGTGGGAGAACATCATGACGGCGTGGCTGTCGTCCAGCGGCCAGACGAGCGCCGTTATGCCCTGCGAGGCAAACTGGGCTTTCAGGAGGGAGACGGTCTCTTCTTCCGCTTCCGCGACGATGAAGACCTGCTCCGGGCCGGGGAAACGGTCCATGCCCAGCTTTTTGCGCACGGTCTCGAGGCTGCTCAGGTCCTCTCTGCCCTTGAGGATGCGGTTGAGCACCCGGAAGCTCAGGCGTTCCTCATCTTCCTCGGGCAGGCCCCGGCGTGCGCCGGCCAGGTCCAGCAGCGCGGCTTCCAGCTGGCTCACGGTCACGGGCTTGACCAGGAAATGGTCCGCGTGATACCGGATGGCGTCCAGGGCGAAATCGAACTGCGGATACGCGGTGATCATGATCAGCGGGGCGTCCGCGTCCCTTTCCCGGATGTGGCGCACCACGTCGAAGCCGCTTTCGCCCATCAGGACGATATCCGCCAGCGTCAGGTCCGGCGCGTTCTCGTCGAAGAGCCGGCACGCGGAGGCGACGTCATGGGACTGCCAGATCTTAGAGGGGCGGATCCCCGCCTCGGCGAACAGCCGGATCAGGTCTTCCCTGACCTCGGCCTGATCGTCCACGATCAGCAGACTGTCCGGCCAGCCCATTTCTCCGCCTCCTTTCCCTTTGCGTTCGTCAGCCCTTGACGGAGCCCACCATCAGGCCCTTGACGAAATACTTCTGCAGGAAGGGATACACGCAGATGATCGGCACGGTGGTGAT
>CACZOZ010000053.1:0-7387 GCA_902782865.1 uncultured Eubacteriales bacterium | reverse complement strand
TCGAAGGGGAACAGGTCCTCCCGCATCTCGTCGATCAGCCCCGGGCCCCTGTCGGCCGGCAGGAAGGCGATGTTGATGGGGTTCCGCCCGAACACGTTCACCACGTTGGACCCCTTCGCCACGAGCCTGGAGTCATAGGGCAGGTTGTTCGCGTCCGCCAGCACCGGGCAGTCCTCGTCCCCCAGCACGTTCCTCAATACCAGCGCGCCGAAGGCGCCCGGGAAGGTCACGATGATCTGATCCTTATGCACATGGCCCTTGAGCAGTTTCGCGTATCCCAGGTGGGCGAAGGCCGGCGTGACGATGCAGATGTAATGGCAGCCCTCCACCGCTTTTTCGATGTCGTCGGTCACCATGTTCAGCTTCACTTTGCCCTGCAGCTCCGGGATGTTGCCCTTGAGGAAGATCGTCTTCGTCTCAAAGACTTCCTTCATGTTGTCCCTGAATTCCGGCATCTCGTACAGGTTGACTGTATGCCCCTTCAGGGTCATCTCCGCCGCCATGGTGTGCGCGCCGTTGCCGCCGCCCAGGATCGCGATCTTTTTCGGATTCATTCTCCATTCCTCCTTGAATATGGCCCGATGGGCGCCCGGCGCCGAAAAAAAGCCGGGAGAGCCGCAGCGGGAAGATTGTCTGTCGTTCGTGGGTGCATTATAGCACCTGTCCGGCGCGGAATTCAAGCACGAATTTGGCTCTGAAGGTTGGATCTGTCCCGGACGGCACAAAAAACCGCGCCGTGAAGGCGCGGAAAAGATATTGAACGCGAGGGTCATTTCAGGAAGCCGTTGATGATCTGCTCCTCCGCTTCCTGCTCGGTCAGCCCCAGGGTCATCAGCTTGATGATCTGGTCGCCCGCGATCTTGCCGATGGCGGCCTCATGCACCAGGGCGGCGTCCACGCTGTTGGCCTCGAGGCCTGGCACGGCCAGGATCCTTCCCCGGTCCATGATGATGGAGTCGCACTCCGTGTGCCCGCTGCATCCGGCGTTGCCGATGAGCTGGGCGTCGAATTTCTGGTAGGAGTCATCCCGGGCCACGGATCGGGACACCACGTCCGCGCTGGCGCCCTCCCCGTTGAGCAGGACCCGGTAGGTGCTGATCGCGCGCTGCTCGCCGTGGGTCATCAGCCGCTCCCGGACCACCAGCCTGCTGCCGGCCTTCATCTCGGCCTTCGTCGTCCGGTCGGTGTCGTCCACGCCCTTGATCTGCACCATTTCCATCTCCACGGTGCTGTCCTCTTCCTGGTACACCTCGGTGACGGGATTGAGGATGCGTTTGCCCCGGCCGGTGCCGGAGCCGTAGTGCTTCTCCACATAGCGGATCTTCGCGCCGCGGCCCACGAAAAAGCGGTGGATGCCGTCGTGCTGGGAGTCCTGGCTGCCGCAGTTGTCGATGCCGCAGCCGGCCACGATGACCACGTCGCAGTCCTCGCCGATGTAAAAGTCGTTGTAGACGACCTCTTTAAGGCCGCTCTGCGTCATCACCACGGGGATGTGAACGCTCTCCCCCCGCGTGCCGGGCCTGATGCGGATGTCCAGACCGGAGCCGTTCTCCTTGGGGATGATGTCGATGTTCGCGGAGGAGGAGCGGCCCACGGACCGGCCGTTGGAGCGGATGTTGTAGGCGCCTTCGGGCACCTCGTGCAGGTCGGCCACTTCCCTGAGCAGCCGCTTCTGGATCTCATCCAGCCGGATCATGCCTCATTCCTCCCTTCCCGCGCCGCGGCGGCATTCCGGTACCGCGGAGGCTGTGCCGATCAGCTCCGGCAGCACTTCGTCCCGGGGGCCCTGTTTGACGATCTGCCCGTTTTTGATCACCACGATCTCGTCGGCGATGCTCAGGATCCTCTCCTGATGGGATATGATCAGGATGGAGCTGTCGGAGATGGACCGGCGCATCCTCTCGAATACCTCGATCAGGTTCTGGAAGCTCCACAGGTCGATCCCCGCCTCCGGCTCGTCGAACACGCTCAGCCGGGAGCCCCGGGCCAGCACCGTGGCGATCTCGATGCGCTTGAGCTCCCCGCCGGACAGGCTGGCGTTGACCTCCCGGTCGATATAGTCCCGGGCGCACAGGCCCACGGCGGACAGATATTCGCAGGCGGCCGAGGGGGTCAACTGCTTTCCCGCCGCCAGCCGTATCAGGTCCAGCACCTGGATCCCCTTGAAGCGGACCGGCTGCTGGAAGGCGAAGCCGATGCCCCTGCGGGCCCTGTCGGTGATATTAAGGGGCGTGATGTCCTCCCCGTCCAGAAGGATCTGCCCCCCGGTGGGCTTTTCGATGCCGGCGATGAGCCGGGCCAGGGTGGACTTTCCGCCCCCGTTGGGGCCGGTGATGACCACCAGGCTGCCGTTCTTTACGGTCAGGCTGATGTCCCGTATGATCTCCTTGTCCTGTCCCTCGCTGTCCACCTGAAAGGACAGATGCCTGATATCGAGCATGTTTTCCCCTCCGTCGCTCTTCTTTTATCCGTTGGCGCCCTCGTCCCCGCCCTCTTCGGGCTGTTCGTCGGGCTCCTCGGGCGCGCTTTCGCTTTCTTCGGGCGCTTCGGCCTTCAGTTCGGCGATCAGCTGTTCGATCCCGGTGAGGGCTTCGCGCGGCAGGCGCCTGAGCAGGGCTTTGATCTGCTCTGTTTCCGTCGGGTCGGGCTCGGTGAAGGTCTTTATCAGGCTGTCCACGACGCCCGAGACGGCTTCCTTCGCCTGGTTGTAGGCCGGCTCGCCTTTTTCGGCGTATTTTTCCACGGCTTTGGCGGCCTGATCCAGGCCTTCGGAGGCCGCGCCGAAGCCGGCCTTGACGAGCTTTTCGAGATTGTTCAGGATATCACTCATCGATATTTCCTCCTTCACTGATATGGGCTGTATCGGGTGGCAGGAGCCCCTCGGGGTCCATGCTCTCCACGTCCTTCAATCGGTTCTCGATCACTTTGGTGCGCCGGGACGCCATCTCCAGCGTGTCCCCGGCGCTCTGGATGCGCCTGCGCGCGGTATCCAGGAGCTCCCCGTAGCGGGCGAATTCCGTCTTGACCGCGCCCAGGAGCCGGAACACCTCTCCGGACCGCTGCTCGATGGCCAGGGTGCGGAAACCCACCTGCAGGCTGGTGAGCAGCGCGGCCAGGGTGGTGGGGCCCGCCGGCAGGATATGGTATTTTTCCTGCAGCTCCTCCGCCAGTCCCGGGATGTGGAGGGCTTCGGCGTACAGGCCCTCCACAGGCAGGAACATCACGGCGAAATCCGTCGAATAAGGGGGCTGGATGTATTTGTCCCGGATGCGCTTGGCCTCGGTCTTCAGCCGGCTCTCCAGAGCCGTCCGGGCCTGGGCGGTCTCCTCCCGGCTGCCGGCCTCCTCGCAGGCGGTCAGGCGCTGGTAGTCCTCCAGGGGGAATTTGGCGTCGATGGGCAGCAGGATCTTTTCGCTGTCCTTCCCCGGAAGGCGCACGGCGAACTCCACCCGCTCCCGGCTGCCCGGGATCACGGCGCAGTTCTCCTCGTACTGCCCGGGGGAGAGCACCTGCTCCAGGATGGCGCCCAGCTGCGCCTCGCCCCAGATGCCCCGGGTCTTCACGTTGGTCAGCACTTTTTTAAGATCGCCCACGCCCGTGGCCAGGGACCGCATTTCCCCGAGGCCCTTGTAGACCTCCTCCAGGCGCTGGTTCACCAGGCTGAAGCTCTCGCCCAGACGCTTGTCCAGGGTGGCGTGGAGCTTCTCGTCCACGGTCCTGCGCATGTCCTCCAGCCGACGGCTGTTGTCGGCCTGGAGGGCTTCGATGCTCTGTCTGGTGGTCTCGCGGATCTGACCGAGGCGCTCTTCCTGTTTTGAGAGCTTGTCGTCCAGGGTGCGGGTGAGCTCCAGGATCCGGCTCTCCTGCACGCGGTTCATGTCGTCCATGCGGGCGCTCAAATGATCCACCCGGCTGCTCAGCAGGGCGATCTGGCCGGCATTGCCCTCCTCCAGGCGGGAGACATAGGCCTCCGTGAGAGGAAAGATCTCCTCCCGGGTGGGCAGGGCCCTGATCCGGCTCAATTCCTGGCGGGCTTCCCGCAGGAGCTCTTTCTGCGCGCCGAGGGCCCGGGCGGCGGCGCGGGCGCGGAGCGATGTCACGATCAGGAGCACGATCTCAAGCAGCACGGCGGCGCCCAGGGCGGTCAGGATCAGCAGCTCCCTGTCAGGCATGGGCCTTTCCCTCCCGCCAGTGCCGGTAGCACAGCCCGATATAGCGGATCTCCTCGCTGTTGTCGATGAGCACCTGCTCGCCCACCTTGATCACCTGGCCCCGTCCGTTCACCCGGGTGTTCATCGTGGCCTTCCTGCCGCACCAGCACAGGGCGCCGGTGACCTCCTGGATGTCCTCCGCCAGGCGCAGCAGCGCGGCGGAGCCGGGGAAGAAATTCCCCTGGAAGTCGGTCTTCAGGCCGTAGCAGTAGATCTCCAGGTCGTCCGCCATGTCCGCCAGCTCCTGCACCTGGGATTCGGACAGGAACTGGGCCTCATCCACGAACACGTACTGGAAATCGGAATGGGCGTGCTGGATCGCCAGCCAGTCCAGCTGTTCCCTGACGGACTCGTCCTTTTCCAGCACCAGCTCCGCCTCGGCGGTCAGCCCGATGCGCGAATAGACGGTGTTCCTGCCCACGCGGGTATCGATGGCAGGCTTGATCAGGGCCACCTTCAGGCCGAGCTGCTGATGATTGTAGCGCTGCATCAGCAGCTGTGCCGTTTTGCTGGACCCCATGACTCCGTGATAAAAATGAAGCATTACATCTCCCGTCTGCCTTCCAGCGCTTTGGACAAGGTCACCTCGTCGGTGTATTCCAGGTCGCCCCCCACGGGCACGCCGTGGGCGATGCGGCTCACTTTGATGCCCAGGGGCTTGATCATCCGGGCCAGGTAGGTGGCCGTGGCCTCGCCCTCGATGTCCGGATTGGTGGCCAGGATCACCTCCTGGACGGAACTGTCCGCCAGGCGCTGCATCAGCTCCCGGATCCTCAGATCGTCCGGGCCGATATCGTTCATGGGGGACAGGGTGCCGCCCAGCACGTGGTACACGCCCTTATAGTCCCGCACCCGCTCCAGGGCGGCCACGTCCTTGGGCTCCTTCACCACGCAGATCTGGCCGCTGCGGCGCTCCGGGTCCGCGCAGATGGCGCATTTCCCGCCCTCGGAAAAGCCGAAGCACTCCGGGCAGTAGCGGATCGCTTTGCGCCCGTTGTACAGGGCGGACGCCAGGGACTTGACCTGGTCCTCCGGCATGGCGGCGATATGATAGGCCAGGCGCTGGGCGCTCTTCATCCCGATGCCGGGCAGGCGGCTCAGCTCCAGGGCCATTTTGGCGATGGCGTCGATGCTCATGGATCAGAACAGGCCGCCCATCCCCGCGGGCGCCATGCGGCCCAGGGTGTTCTCCTTGTCGGCGTCCGCCGCCCTTAAGGCTTCGTTGACCGCCGCGAGGATCAGGTCCTGCAGCATCTCCACGTCGTCCGGGTCCACAGCCTCGGGCTTGATGGTGAGGGCGGTGATCTCATGCTTGCCGCTCACCTTGCAGGTGACCATGCCGCCGCCCGCGGAGGCTTCGTATTCTTTGTTCTCCAGGTCTTCCTGGGCTTTCTGGAGCTGTTCCTGCATCTTCTGCGCCTGGCGCATCAGCTGCTGCATATTGCCGCCGCCGAAGGACGGGAATTGATTTCTGGCCATGGGGATCCTCCTTACATCTTGTGAGATATCGCCTTTCATTATACCATATGGAACACATGAATAGCAATGCCCAGGTTAAGGGGGCGCGGTTGACGCTTCCGGCGGGCCGTGGTAAGATGGGACGTAAGGCAAAAGACGCATAACCAGATCATCCGGAGGGGCATCATGGAACGGGAAAAGAAGCGCGTACTGATCATCTACACCGGCGGGACCATCGGCATGATGCCGTCTCCCCAGGGATACGCCCCGAGCCGGGAGGCTTTTCACGATCTGCTATACGCCATCCCGGAACTGAGGGCGGAGGGCATGCCTGCCTGGGACATGGTGGACATGGATCCTCTCCTGGACTCGTCGAACATCACGGTGAACGAGTGGAACAAGGTGGGCCTTATGATCGCGGAGCACTACGACCGGTACGACGGCTTCGTGGTGCTCCACGGCACGGACACCATGGCCTATACCGCCTCCGCCCTTTCCTTCATGCTGCGCAAGAACGCCAAGCCCGTGGTGCTCACCGGGTCCCAGATCCCGCTGTGCGAGATCCGCAACGACGCCCGGGACAACCTGATCACATCGCTCCTGATCGCCGCCGGCGGCCGGGTGCATGAGGTGTGCCTGTGCTTCGGCGGGAAACTGCTCCGGGGCAACCGGGCCATGAAATATTCCGCGGACGACCTGATCGCCTTCGAGTCCCCCAATTATCCGCCCCTGGCGGAGATCGGCATCGATATCCGGTACAACGACGCCGCCCTGATGCCGCCCTGCGGGGGAAGGGCCGTGCTGCAGCGGCTCAAAAACATCCCCATCGGGGTCATCAAGGTATTCCCGGGGATCCAGTTCGACCTGTTCGGCGCCATCATGACCGAAAAGCTGCGGGGCATCGTGATCGAGACCTTCGGGGCGGGCAATATCCCGGGCAACGGGGACGCCCTCCTGCCCCTCATCCGGAAGGCGGCGGCGAACGGGACCATCCTGATCGTCTGCTCCCAGTGCCCCCACGGCACGGTGGCTCTCGGGACGTACGAGGCCTCCGCCGCGCTCAAGGCGGCGGGCGCCGTGAGCGGGTACGACATCACCACGGAGGCCGCCGTCGCCAAACTGTACTATCTTTTCAGCCGGGACCTGGGCCGGGAGGAGATCATCAGGCGCATGGAGAAGAGCCTCCGGGGCGAGATCACCCTGCCGGAAAGGCGCGGGGAATAAAGAGATTGATTAAACCGTTATTTTAATGTAGAATACCGTCAACAAGATCATGATCCCGCTCCCCGGCGCCGCGCCGGAGAAGCGGCGCATCAAAAAGGATATCGGGAGTCGGAGGGATGGAACGATGAGAAGATGGCTGGCGGCCGCGCTGATACTGTGCCTCATGCCCCTTTGCGCCCTGGGTGAGAAGGCGCCGCTCTCGCGGGCCTTTGACGCCTTCGAGACGCTGATGACGGGCACCGAGAATGTCACGCTGACCTTTAAGGGCGAGTTTGAGTACGACGGGGAAGCCTTCAAAAAGGTGGACGCGGCCTACATCCAGGCGGGCACGGACTCTTTTATGGACCTGATCCTGTATACCGCCTCGCGGGATGTCTGGCGTGAGAGCGGGTACACCGTCACTGCCAAGGACAACGTGGGCTACGCCATCGAGCGCCCCGACAGGCGCGGGTATTACGAGTTCACGCCCAACTGGAAGATCACGCCCATGTCCG
>CACZOZ010000052.1:0-11059 GCA_902782865.1 uncultured Eubacteriales bacterium | reverse complement strand
TCATCATCCGTCAGGAGCGTGTGCAGCGGCAGCGTGATCAGATTGCGGTAATAGTCATACGCGTTGGGGCATCGTGCCGCGTCCGCCCCGTAGGCCGTCATCATCGGCAGGGGCTTATAGTGCACGTTGACAGCCACGCCCTGATCGGCCATGGCTTCCACGACGGCATTGCGCCGCTTCTCGTCCGCCCCGGGGATCCGGATCAGATACAGATGGTTGGAGGAGATCTGCCCGGGCGCGAAGTGATCAAGACGGAAGAGCCCCAGCGCGTCGCAGGTCTCATCGTATTTCCTGATGATCTCGGCCCTTCTGCGGAGCAGGCCGGGATAACGGTCCAGCTGCCTTAAACCGATCGCCGCGGTGATATCCGTCATATTGCACTTGTACCAGGGGCCCACGATATCGTACTCCCACGCACCGAGGCTCGTTTTCGCCAGGGCGTCCTTGCTCTGCCCGTGAAGGGAGAGGAGCTGGAACATTTTGTAGATCTCGCTGTCTGGAATGCCTTCCAACGGCCTCCAGGTGCTCGCGCCGCCCTCGGCGGTGGTGAAATTCTTGACCGCGTGGAAACTGAAGGACGTGAAATCCGCGATGGCGCCGCAATACACCGTGCCGGAGGGGGTCTCCCTTCCCGCGCCCAGGGAATGAGCGCAGTCCGCCACCACGCTCACACGGCCGATAGCCTTCTGGATCCGGCTCGACAGATCGCCCAGAGGGGTCCCGTCCCCTTCCCTGGGCGTGAACAGGGCCTTTTTGCGCTCCGCCGCCGCGAAGATCCTGTCCCAGTCGCAGACGATGCCGCCCAGATCGACAGCGACGATGGCCTTGGTCCTGGGCGTGATCGCTTGCTCCATCAGGTCATAGTCCATCTCAGGCATGTGCGTCGCCCTGTCGCCGTCCCGGGCGATGTCCACGAACCTGACTTCGGCGCCCACGTGGATCGCGGCGGAAGCCGTCGCCGTATAGGTGTAAGCGGGCACGATGACTTCATCCCCCGGCCCGATGCCCAGCACCCTCAGGTTCAGCTCCTCCGCAGCGGTGGCGGAATTCAGGCAGACCACCCGGTCCTGATACTTCTCAAGCCCCGGGCCCTTTTCGCAGTCGATATCCACCCGTCCCGTATCGATATAGGCCGCCAGACGGCGCTCCAGGAGTTTGGTCCTGGGCCCGGTGGTGATCCAGCCGGACCGGAGCGCTTCGGCGACTTCATTGATCTCCAGTTCACTGATATCCGGAGGACTGAAGGGAATGACCCGCTTGTTCGTCTCATTCATATCAGTTGTGCCTCTTTTCCTCGTTTGGCATCGGGTCGGCGCGGCCGAGCATGGTCATGCAGTCGCGAAGCCTATTGACCCGATACGATTATAACAGACTTTCCGCTCTGTGACAACCATTCCGCGCACAGCAAAAAAGCAGGCCCGAAAGCCTGCTCATCCTCCCGGTCCCGTCACGCGTTCTGATCGGGATGATAGGTATTGACCATTTTGACCACCAGGCCGCGGATATCGGCCCTGTTGTTGTAGGACGCCCGCATCAGTTTCTCAAGATCCACCAGGAACTCGTCCACATCGAACGGGATCGGACAGCCGATATGGATCATCTTGTTCGCGGTGTCCCTCAGCCCCTCCTCGGCCATCAGTTTTTCCTCATACAGTTTCTCACCGGGCCGCAATCCCACATACTCGATCCTGATATCCTCATTGACCTTGTAGCCGCTGAGCCGGATCAGGTTTTTCGCCAGGTCATCGATCTTGACGGGCTCACCCATATTCAGCACGTAGATCTCCCCTCCGGTGGCGTAAGTGCCCGCCTGGAGCACCAGGCTGACCGCCTCGGGGATAGTCATGAAATAGCGGACGATATCCGGATGGGTCACGGTGACGGGCCCGCCCGCCGCGATCTGCTTTTTGAACAGGGGGATCACCGACCCGTTGCTGCCCAGCACATTGCCGAAGCGCACGGCCACGAACTCCGTTTTTACACCGCGGAACACGCTCCCGGTGCCGTCCTTGTCCGCGTTCTCCACGCCCTCGTGTGTGAACAGCTGCGGGATCTCTTCCGCTTTCCCGGCCTTGATCTTCTCGTCGAAGGACTGGATGATCATCTCGCACAGGCGCTTGGAAGCGCCCATGATGTTCGTGGGATTGACGGCCTTGTCCGTGGAGATGAGCACGAAACGCTCACATCCGTTCACCATCGCGGCGTACGCCGTCTTGTAGGTGCCCAGGCTGTTGTTTTTGATCGCCTCGTTGGGGCTGTCCTCCATCAGCGGCACGTGTTTGTGAGCCGCCGCGTGGAAAACGATCTGGGGTCTGTACTCGCTGAACACGTCGAACATGCGGCGGGAATCGCGCACGGAGCCGATCAGCGTCACCAGGTCCAGGGCGGGATACTTCTTTTTCAGCTCCAGCTGGATATCATAGGTGCTGTTCTCGTAAATATCGAAAATAATGAGCTGCCGGGGCTGATGGGCCGCCACCTGCCGGCAGAGCTCACTGCCGATGGAGCCGCCGCCGCCGGTGACCATGACGGTCTTGTCATGGATGAAATTGAACACTTCCTCCATGTCCGGCCGGATGGGGCTGCGGCCCAGCAGATCCTCCAGGGACACGTCCCGCATGACGGATACCTTGACCTCATCGTTGAGCAGCTGGTACATGCCGGGCAGATTTTTCAGTTGACAGTCCGTCTCCCGGCAGATGTTCAGGATGTCTCTTTTGTCCGCCGGGGAAGCGCTGGGGATCGCCAGGTAGATCTTGTCGATCCGGTACTTTTCGGCTGCCGAGAGGATGTCGTGTCTTCCCCCCACCACCGGTACGCCTTCGATCATGCCGTGCCATTTGGAAGCGTCGTCATCGATGATGCACACGACCTGGTCCCTGATCTCCCGGGCCGCCTGCATATCCCTGAGGATCATGCGGCCGGCGGCCCCGCCGCCGATGAGCATCACCCGGTGCTCCGCCGGCGATTTTTTCTGCAGCATCCTGAAAAACCTGTAGGAGAACCGCATCGCCAGCATCATGGACAGCTGCAGCATCGGCCCGATCAGATGGTAGGACGTTGGCAGCCTGCCGTAGATCAGCGAGATGCCCGCGTAATGGAGCACGGCGGTGATCATACAGGCGACGATACAGGAGACCGTCTCCCGGAAGGAGGCGTATTTCCAGACGCTCCGGTAGAGCTTCAGCAGGAAAAACACACCGATGGCCGCGGGCGTGAAGTACGGCGTCAGGCCCATCCACGCGCGCAGATATCTCATGGGGATATCCGTGTAGGAACAGTCGAAGCGGAACCACAGCGCCAGGAAATAGGACGCGTTCACCGCGAAGACATCCCACAGCACCAGGCCTATGGTGCTGTGCCACCGTGTGGAAACGCTTTTGCCGTTCCCGCTTTTTTGTTTCTTTCCGATACTGCCCATCACATCACCGCCTCCCCGCGAAAACCGGAGCGGCTCCACTCTCCTTTGGATCGATCGAACCGATATACCCGGCCATCATATATCATATCCCCCGCGTTGTCAAACAGCCCCCGGCCGTATTTGCGTATTGCTAAAAAACGCGGGCTATTGTATAATGCGCGTGCCAGGCGGTACGCCTGATATATCATCTGAAAGGAAATGTCATCATGAATAAGACCGAACTGATCGAGGTCGTATCCTCGAAAGCCCAGATCACCAAATCCGAAGCCGCCGAGATCATCAACACCACCTTCGACGCCATCAACGAAGGCCTGGCTTCCGACGGCAAGGTCGTGCTGGTGGGCTTCGGCACCTTCGAGGTGCGCACCCGCAGCGCCCGCGCCGGCCGCAACCCCCGCACCGGCGAGGCCATCAAGATCTCCGCGTCCAGGGTACCGGCCTTCAAGCCCGGCAAGGACATGAAAGAGATCGTCAACACCAAGGCCAGGAAAAAGTGATCCCGGACCGACAAGACCGCACAACGGCGCTCATCTGCATGAGCGCCGTTTATTTGGAGGAAGCATGACCCGGCTCACACACCTTGTCACGCAGGAGGAAGACGGCCTCACGGCCGAGAAGCTGTTCAGGACGCGGATGGGCCTGAGCCGGCATATGCTCTCCCGGCTCAAGTTCACCGGCGGGCTGACCCTCGACGGCCGGCAGGTGTTCACCACCGATCCCTGCCGCGCCGGCCAGACGCTCTGCGCGCTCTTCCCCGAAGCGGCCGAAGCGTGGCCGGGGCTCAAAGGCCGCGGCAGCGAGCCCCGTATCCTGTATGAGGACGCCCATCTGATGGTGATCGACAAATCCGCTCCGCTGGCGACCCTCGCCTCCCCTCAAAAAGACGGGGAGAGCCTGGAAGCGGCGGTCTATCATCATTTCGGGGAGCCTGAGAGGTTCTGCTTCCGCCCGGTGAGCCGCCTGGACAAGGGCACCAGCGGCCTGATGGCCGCGGCGCTCCATCCCCAGGCCCAGGCGGCGCTGCAGAAGCAGCTGCACACGCCCGATATGATCCGGGAGTACCTGGCCGTGACCGACGGCATCCCGCCCAAGAGCCGGGGCACCATCGACCTGCCCATCGGCAAACCAAACCCGGACAGTGTCAGGCGCGCCGTCATGCCCGGCGGCAGACGCGCCGTCACCCATTACCGTCTGATCCACACCGACGGCGTCAGGTCGCTCATCAGGCTCCGGCTGGACACCGGCAGGACCCATCAGATCCGAGTCCACCTGAGCGCTCTGGGCTGTCCGGTCACCGGTGACTATCTCTACGGAACGCCGCTGAACGAGCTCGGAGGCCGTTTCGCCCTGCACTCCTGCTCCCTGACGCTCAGGCATCCCATGACCGGGGAAAACATGGCCTGGTCCTCACCCCTGCCAAATGAGCTGGCCGCCCTGATCAGGGATATCCCCGCGGATGGGATCGGCCGGGAGAACTGATCTGCCGCTCACAGGATACCCGTGTGTGCCGTAAGGCAGCACGGGTATTTTTCTGCGAGCCGTTCCCGGGCCTTCAGGGCGTCCGCTTCCAGCGCGAAAACCCCGAAGAGCGCCGCGCCGGAGCCCGTCATCGCCGAAAAGACCGCTCCCTGATCCCTCAGATCATCGATACCCTCCCGAAGGCCCGACGCGAGGCTCAAAGCGGGCGGATACAGCATATTCCGAGCCTCCAGGGCGTACCGTGCGTAATCGCCACGCTGAAGGAAGGCCCTGGAACGCGCGATCTTCTCCCGGTCGCAGGCGGTGCCGTCCGCGTCGAAGCGGCGGTACACTTTGCCCGTATCCAGCCTTTCACGCCCCATGATCACAAGGACGGGCGCGCCCTCGGGCATGGGAAAATCTTCCAGTTCCTCTCCGATCCCCCGGGCCCTGAAGGCGCTCGTGCGCAGGCAGAAGGGCACGTCCGCCCCCAGCCGGAGCGCCAGCGCGTCCAGCCGCCCGGGGGCCAGGACGTCCCCGTTCAGGGCGTTCATCGCTTTGAGCACGGCAGCCGCGTCCGCGCTGCCGCCGCCCAGGCCCGCTCCGTTGGGGATGCCCTTGGTGATCCCGATGCTCACGGGGATCCGGCGCCCCAGCGCTTCCCCGTACAGGGCGGCGGCCTTCATGGCCAGGTTGCTCCCGTCCGCGGGGACGCCGGCGGAAAAGGGGCCGTCCACCGTGAGCGCGCTGTCCCCGTCCGGCCCTTTCAGTTCCACCGATACCGTGTCACACAGGCTGATCGGCTGCATGACGCTGTCCAGCTCGTGATAGCCGTCCGGCCGGACGGAGGTGATATACAGATCCCAGTTGATCTTCGCGTACGCGTTTATCTTCATCGGCCCGCCCTTTCCAGAGTGATCTCGAATTCGCAGCCTCCGTCCCCGTTCTTCAGGCGGATGCTCTGTCCGTGCCTGTCCATGATCGCCTTGCAGATGGCCAGTCCCAGCCCGGTCCCTTTGCCCACGGTGTGGGCCTTGTCCGTTTTGTAGAACCGTTCAAAAACGAAGGGACGGTCCTCGGGCGGGATGCCGATGCCGTTGTCGCTGACCGAAAGACGGACCAGATCGCCGTCCGCGGCGCTGTCGACACGGATCTTTCCGCCCGGGGGCGTATACTTGACAGCGTTGTCCAGGAGATTGATCAGCACCTGCTGGATCTGCTCTCTGTCCGCGCGCACCGTTTCCTTCCGGTCCCCGAACAGCGGCATCACGTCCAGGTCCTTTTCCTCGATCTCCGGCAGTTTCTGGATGATCACGGTGCGCACCAGCTCATTGACGTCAAACTCCGTCATATTCAGTTTGACCTGCCCATCCTCCATACGGGACAGATCCAGCAGGCCGTTGATCAGCCCGCTCAGCCGGCCCGTCTCTCCCACGATGATCTTCAGGGCGTCCTCCCGTCCCTCCTCGGGAACGGCGCCGTCCAGCATGCCCTGGGCGTATCCCTGGATGCTGGTGATGGGCGACCGGAGCTCGTGGGACACATTCGCCAGGAAATCCCGCCGGTTCTTCTCGATACGCTCCAGCTGGCCGGCCATATGGTTGAAGGCCGTGCCCAGTTCCATGGTCTCACGGCTGCCGTCCACGGGCGCCTTCACCTCGAAATCCCCGTGGGACAGCCTCTCCGCTGCGCCGGCCATGGCCGTCAGGGGCCTGGTCAGCCGCCGCGTCAGGAAGAAAATGATGACGCCGGCCAGGATGAAGACCCCGAGAGCTCCCACGATCAGCTGCCACCAGAGGCCCTCGTAAACGGCCTGGATATTCTGCGCGGCGGTCTGGATCATCACGATGCCCACCACGCTCTTTTCCCCCGTCAGGTAGCTGGTCTCGTTCCAGGGGATGATCACGGTGAACAGCGGGCCCATGGCGCTGTCGGTCTGCAGGCTGGTCTCCTCCCCCTGCACCGCTTTCCTGAGATAGGCGCTCAATGTTTCCTGATCCGGCAGGTATTTGACGCTCTCGTCACTGAGGGTCTCCTCGCTGTAATAAGTGTAGCTCCGCCCCTGGGAGGATACGATCAGGGTGAAAGCGTTGTACTCGTTGTAGATGGTGCTGGTCTTCTCGTAAAGGAGCTCCCTGGTCAGGCTCTCCTGAAGGCCGCTGTAAAAGAAAGCGTCCGTCCTGAGCCTTGACGCCAAGTCCGCCACGTCCCGCGCCAGCATCTTCAGCGTGTCGATGCGCGCGCTGATCTTGTCGTCACGCATCCTGACATAGGTCAGGGAATACATGACGATCACACAGGCGAAGATCACCAGCAGGCTCACCGTCAGCACCTGCACGAACATGGAGCGTCTCATTCGGCCCCGTCCTTTTTATACTCGAATTTGTACCCGACGCCCCAGATGGTGCGGATCTGCCAGCCCAGAGGCTCACTGTCCTGCAGCTTTTCCCTCAGGCGCTTGACATGCACGTCCACCGTGCGGCTGTCCCCGAAGAACTCGAACCCCCACACGTGCTCCAGCAGCTGTTCCCGGGTGAAGACCCGGTTGGGATGGGACGCCAGGAAATAGAGCAGTTCCAGCTCCTTGGGCGGCATCTCCAGGGTCTGATCCCTGAAGATCACCTCGTAATTGTCCCGGCTCACTTTCAACCCCGGATACTGGACGCTGCGGCTGAGCGCCTCCTCCGAACGCTGCCCCCTGCGCAGCACGGCCTTGACGCGCGCCACCATCTCCTTGCCGTCGAAAGGCTTGGTGATATAGTCGTCCGCGCCCAGTTCCAGCCCCAGCACCTTGTCAAAGGTCTCGTCCTTGGCCGTGATCATGATGATGGGCACATCCGCGGTCTGGCGGATCTCCCGAAGCACCTGCCAGCCGTCCATGCCGGGCAGCATCACATCCAGCAGGATCAGATCCGCCGGATCCTTTTTAAAGGCCGCCACGGCGCTGTCTCCCCGGGTGGCCACAGTCACGGCGAAATCCTCTTTTTCAAGGTACAGCCGGATCAGATGCGCGATATTGGGATCATCGTCCACGACCATGATGGTCGTCCTGTCGCTCATAAGTCCTCCTCACGCCAGCGTGACCACGGTCACGCCGTCCTCGCCCTCACCGTAGACGCCCAGGCGGTGGCTCTTCACGTGGGCGTGCTTTTTCAGATGGCGCGTGATGCCCTGGCGGAGCACGCCCGTGCCCTTTCCGTGTACCAGGGTCACCTCATGCAGTCCCGCCAGATAAGCCTCGTCCAGGTACTGGTCGGCCTTCGAAAGGGCTTCCTCCAGGCTCAGGCCTCTCAAGTCGCAGCTCAGGCTCACCTGGCGCGACTGGCTGTCCACCCTCGCGGTCACGCTGACCTTCTTTTGCGCTTTCTGCCCCGATTTGACGAACACCAGATCCTTCCGGGAACAGTTCATCTTCATCACGCCGATCTGGACCTGGGCAGAATCATCGCTCAGGCTCAGCACGGTGCCCTGCGTATTGAGCGTGGTCACAAGGACGGTGTCCCCTTCCCGGATCTCCCTTTCCTCAGCCTCCGGCAGGTGCCGGGCACTCTCCAGGCCCTCACTGAACTGGTCCGACATCCGGTCCAGCTGCCGCTTGAGCTGTCCCATGTCGCCCTGGGAAGCCTGCTGCTTCAGGCGCTTCATGTCACTGAGGATCTTTTCCGCGTCAAGACGCGCCTTTTCGACGATGGCCCGCGCCTTTTCCCGGGCCTTCCGGTCCGCGGTGCGCTCCATCTCCTCCACTTCCCTATAGAGGCGCTCCGTCTCGTTCTTCATGCGCACGGTCTCCCGGCGGGCTTCCTCCGCCAGGGCCTGCTCCTTTTCGGCGATCTGCCGGTGGTATTCCGCGTTGGCGATCACGTCCTCGAACTTGATCGCGTCATGATTGAGCAGTTCCTTCGCGTCGTTGATCATTTCCTCGCTCAGGCCCAGCTTGCGCGAGATCTCGAAGGCGTTGGATTTGCCCGGCACGCCGATGCTCAGCCGGTAGGTGGGGCGAAGGGTATTGACGTCGAATTCCACCGAGGCGTTCTCCACGCCCCTGGTGGACAGGGCATAGGCCTTCAGTTCGCTGTAATGGGTGGTGGCGATGGCCGTGATGCCTTTTTGGGTCAGGTGGCTGAGGATGGCCTGGGCCAGAGCGGCGCCCTCGGTGGGGTCCGTGCCGGCGCCCAGCTCGTCAAACAGCACCAGATCCCGGTCCGTGACCGTCCTGAGGATCGTCACGATATTGGTCATATGGGCCGAGAAGGTGGAGAGGCTCTGCTCGATGGACTGCTCGTCGCCGATATCGGCGTACACTTCCTTAAACAGGGCGATCTGACTGCCGTAGGCGGCGGGGATATGCAGGCCGCTCTGGGCCATCAGCGTCAGAAGGCCGATGGTCTTGAGGGTCACGGTCTTGCCGCCTGTGTTGGGGCCGGTGATGACCAGTGTCCTGAAGCCGTCCCCGATCCAGAAATCCAGGGGCACGACGGTCTGCCGGTCGATGAGGGGATGCCTGGCCCGGATGAAACGCACCTGCCCGTCCACACTGACCTTGGGGCATACCGCTTCCATATCCTTCGCCAGGGACGCTTTCGCGAAAATGAAATCCAGTTCCGCCAGCACCTCCAGGTTGCCCAGCAGCTGGGAGGCGTTTTCCGCCGCCTGGCCGGACAGGGCCAGCAGGATGCGCTCGATCTCCGCCTTTTCCTTGGCCTGCCAGCCCTTGATCTCGTTGCCAAGTTCCACTACGGCCATGGGCTCGATGTACAGGGTGGCTCCGGTGGAGCTCTGATCGTGCACCAGGCCCGGCACGAACTGGCGGTACTCCTGCTTCACGGCCAGCACGTAGCGCCCGTTGCGGATCGTGACGATATTGTCCATCAGATATTTGGACGTGCCGCTGCCGTGGGCATAGGCGTTCAGCTTGTCCCGGACCCGCTCGTTGCACAGCCTGATGTGGCGCCGGATGTCCATCAGGTCCGGGCTGGCGCGGTCGGATATCTCGTTTTCTCCCAGCACCGTCTCGTCGATGCTCTCCCGAAGCGCCCTCAGGGGCTGGAGCAGGCTCGCCTGAGACGTGACGGAGGGCGTGTTTTCCCGGTCGGTGACCAGGGCGGAGCGCACACTGCCCGCCACTTTCAGTGTTTCGGCGATCTTCATCAGCGCGCCCGGCGTGAGGGTGGCTCCTTTCCGGGCCATATCCACCTGAAGGGAGATATCGCTGAAGGGCATCATGGGATTCACGCCCATGTATTTCAGGACCACACCGGCTTCTTCCGTTTCCTCCAGGGCCCTGACGATCTCCGTTTCCCCGGACATGGGCGTCAGGCTCAGGCACTTCTCCCGGCCGAGGTCGCTCTGGGCAAAGAGGGCCAGCTGCTCCCGGATCTTATTGAATTCCAGTACTCTCAGTGCTCTTTCGTTCATAAAAGCCACCTCTGTGTAAAAGCCAAGGCCCGTAAGGCCTTGGCGTATTCATCCCTGATCCCGGGACGGGTTGTTGGGGGCGGGCCGCGGCGCGGGCCTGCCTTCGCTTTTCATCTGCCACAGTTCCCGCCTCAGGCGGGTATTGTCGTCCTGGGCCCTGAGCAGTTCCTCCGCCAGGCCCATGGCGGCGATCACGGCGGCGTCTTCCCGGTGGACCAGCGAGGTGCTGAGCACTTCCTTGATCCGGCGGTCCGTAAAGACGGATACCCGGCGCACCTGCTCCGGTGAGTCGCCGCTGCGCAGGCGGTAATCCCTGCCCGCGATACGCACGGTGTACAGTGCTGATTTTTCCGTTTCGCTCATAGCTTTTCAAAGGGGTATTCCTGCCCGAAGCAGTCCACCCGGATCGATCGGATCTTCTGGGGCTCCAGAGGCCTGTCCATACGGTCCCGGGGCACCGCGGCGATCCTGTCCGCTGTCTCCATCCCGCTGAGCACCTTGCCGAAAGCGGCATAGCTCCCGTCCAGATGGGGCGCGTCGTCCACCATGATAAAGAACTGGCTCCCGGCGGAATCGTTCATCCTGGAGCGGGCCATGCTCAATACGCCGTACTCATGCTTCAGGTCGTTTTTGATCCCGTTCAGGCGGAACTCGCCCCGGATGCGGTACCCGGGCCCGCCGGTGCCCACACCGTTCGGGTCGCCGCCCTGGATCATGAATCCCGGGATGACGCGGTGGAAGATCAGCCCGTCATAAAAACCGGCG
>CACZOZ010000051.1:0-2606 GCA_902782865.1 uncultured Eubacteriales bacterium | reverse complement strand
TGTGCTGGGCACGTTCATTTACCGGCAGGGCGTCAAGAATCTGGATTACGGCTACGCCACGGCGGTGGAGCTGTTCCGCAATCTGATCTCCCTCGTGCTGGTGCTCAGCGCCAATTACTTCTCCAAGCGTGTCAACGAGTACGGCCTGTGGTAAAGGGGGGGAGAGGTTTGATCGCTTCCGGAACGCGCAGACCGCGCAAACACAGGATCTATGAGAGCAAGGGGGAGCCCTATTTTCAGGCTTTCCTGATCCTGTTCTTCGCTGTGCTGAGCATCACCTTCGTTTATCCTTACTGGCATGTGCTGGTCAATTCCTTCACCACGCCGAATTACGCGTCCGCCTCCGGCTTCAGGCTGTGGCCCAGGGAGTTTTCCACGGACGCATACCGCCACATGCTCAGCGCCAGCTTCCTCTGGAGCGGATATAAGAACACGCTGATCGTCGTTTTCCTGGGATGGGCCCTGTCCATCACCGGCGTGGTGCTGGCGGCTTATCCGCTGAGCAAAAAGGACCTGCCTCTGAGGGGGCTCTTCACCACCATCATCCTGGTCACCATGTTCGTTTCCGGCGGCATGATCCCCACCTATCTGCTGGTGAACAACACCCTGGGGATGCGCAACAGCTTCTTCGCCATCGTGCTGCCCCACTGCATCAGCACCTCCCATGTGATCATCGCGCGCAACTATTTCATGACCCTGCCCAATGACCTGGAGGAGGCCGCCACCATCGACGGGGCCAACTCCTGGCAGGTGCTCTGGCGGATCATGCTTCCCCTGAGCGGTCCCATCCTGGCCGCCATCAGCCTGTGGGTGATCGTCAGCAACTGGAACGCATATTTCAACTGCCTTCTGTACATCACCAAGCCCGAAAAGTTCGTGCTGCAGGTGGTGCTGCGCCGGATCATCCTGACGGACTCCAAAGAGATGACCGCCGCCAGTGAGGCGGTGGCCAACGCCACGGATACGGATATCGTGACCCTCCGCGCCGCCTCCATCATGCTGGCCACCATCCCGATCATCTGCGTGTATCCCTTCCTGCAGAAGTATTTCGTCAAAGGCGTGCTGATCGGTTCCCTGAAGGGATGAATGATTTCGTGCCGATCGGGGCGGCAGCCCCGAAAATTAAATAAGGAGGTATCCCCATGAAGAAAAGCATTGCCCTGTTCCTGGCTCTGGTCCTTGTTCTCGGCTGCGCCGCCGGCGCCCTGGCCGAGGTGGATCTGAGCAAGTACGTGTCCGATCCGGCGGAGAAGATCACCATCGCCTGGCTGGCCGGTCACGACACCGACGCGATCCCCGAGGGCGATCACGTGGTCGCCTGGCTGGAAGAAAAGTTCAACGTGGACCTGGATGTATGGTTCGTGGAGCGCGAGAATTACGATGAGCTGCTCACCGCCCGTATCGCCGGCGGCGAGGTCCCGGACGTATTCATGCTGCAGAACGCCCAGCAGTTCTCCAAGTGGATCAAGCAGGGCGTCGTGATGGAGCTGCCCCTTGAGGTGGTCAAGCAGTGCATGCCCGAGAGCTATGCCTGGCTGATCGAGTACGATCCCGACTGTTTCAGCACCGTGTCCTTCGCCGGCAAGAACTACGGCCTGCCCCGTGTGAACGGCGACGGTTACTTCAACTACGCGCCCTTCTGGCGTTCCGACTGGCTGGCCAAGTTCGGCTACACCGACGGCAATGTGCCCAAGACTCTGGAAGAGTGCGAGGAAGTGTTCTACAAGTTCGCCAATGAGGATCCCGACGGCAACGGTGAAAAGGACACCTACGCCCTGAGCCTCACCGGCATGAATCCCGTCTTCGGCGCTTTCGGCGCGCTGCCGGACCGCTGGGTGGACGACGGTGAAGGCAACCTGATCTACGGCGCCGTGTATCCCGGCATGAAGGATGCCCTGACGCTGCTGGCCAAGTGGTACAAGGACGGCCTGATCGATCCCGAGTTCATCACCGGTGAGAACCAGGGCGGTTACTGGGCCCTGTCCGTTCCCTTCGAAAACGGCCAGATCGGCTTCTCCTCCTCCGGTGCCTACTATCACCTGGCGCCCGACTTCGACGGCCCCAAGAATGAGGAGACCGGCGAGGGCGGCAACTTCCAGTATGGCCGCACCATGCGCACCTTCGCCGCCACCGTGGGCTATGACAAGATGGTCATCGGCTACAATCCCACCGGTCCGGACGGCAAGCAGGGCGGCGAGAGCTGGGGCCTGACCACCGACGAAGCCATCGTGTTCAGCTATCAGCTGGCCGATCAGCCCGCCAAGGTGGCCCGCATCCTGGAGATCATCAACAACATCGGCTCCGACTTCGACACCTGGGAGAAGATCTGGAACTGGGATCTGGAGTCCGACCAGTACGACTACGACGACCTGCTGGGCTTCGTGGCCAAGGAAGGCCATGAGAAGGCCGACGAGGGCAGCCACACCAACATGTTCAACACCCTGCAGAACCCCAACTTCGCCATGAAGGCCAAGCCCGCGCAGTATAACTGGGCCATGGAGATGCCGCAGTTCCAGACCGGCGGCTACGCCAACACCCTGCTGCCCATCACCACGGCTTCCATGCCCAACTGCTGGACCAGCATGGAGACCCTGCGCCTGACCACC
>CACZOZ010000050.1:0-3174 GCA_902782865.1 uncultured Eubacteriales bacterium | reverse complement strand
TTAAGGACCCGGACCGCCGCGGCGATCTCGTCCATATCGCACATGCCCGTGGACATCACCACCGGCTTTCCCGTTTTCGCGATCGCCATAAGATAGGGCCAGTTCGTGATCTCCCCGGAAGGGATCTTCCAGAAGGGCATGTCGATCGTGTTCAGGAAATCGATGCTCTCAAAATCAAAAGGCGTGGACAAAAACGCGATCCCCGCCCGGTCGCAGTATCCCTTGAGCGCGGTGAACGCGTCATAGGAAAGCTCCAGTTTCCGCAGCATGTCCTGCTGAGAGCTGCCGCCGCCCGTCGCGGCTTTCTGATACTCCGCCTTCTGCGCCCCGTGAGACACCAGCGCATCTGTTTTGAATGTCTGGAACTTGATGCAGTCGGCCCCGGCGGCTTTGGCCGCGTCCACCAGACGGCACGCCAGATCGAAGCTGCCGTTGTGATTGACTCCCGCTTCAGCAATGATATAAATGCCCATTTATCCCACCACCCTGCATGGATCTCCGTACGCTGTGACATGATCCGGGATATCTTTGACCACGACGCTCCCCGCGCCGATCAGGGATCCGCCGCCGATCCTGATGCCCTGACGGACCACGCTGCCCGCGCCGACATGGGTATCCGGCCCGATCTCCACCTGGCCGCACAAGATGGCGCCGGGACTGACGTGCGCGAAGGCGCCCACGGCGCAGTCGTGCTCAGCGATGGCGCCCGTATTGATGATCGCGCCGTCGCCGATAACGCTCCCGAAGTTCACCACGGCGCGCTTCCCGACGAACACGCCTTCCCCGATCACCGTGCCCCGGGCGATGATGGCCGTGCGGTCGATGATCGACGGCATCAAAAAGCCCGCTTCCCTCGCCAGGGAAAACAGCTTCCGTCTTAAATGAGTCGATCCCACGCTGCCCACGGTGACAAAGGCGCTCTGCCACCCGGCCTCACGCAGCCGGGGCAGGTCCTCATCCGTGCCGACCACATGAACGCCCAGAGCGGAAGCGGTCCCGTCCCGATCGATGATCCCGATCTCATCATAGCTCTCAAGGCTCATCAGGCTGTCCAGCACCGACCGGAAGTGACCGCCGCCCCCCAGGAGCAGGATCCTGTTTTTGATCTTCTTTCCCGTGATCTCAGCCATTATTCACCGTACAGCCTCTTCCTCATTTTTTCCAGTTCCGTGAGCTGGCCCATATCCATCCAGTCGCTCTCGCTGACAGGGTACGCGGCCACCTTTCTCCCCTTCCGGCGCTGCTGTTCGATGATGTCGGGGAACCCGATCGGCACGCCGTCCTCGATGTCCTCCACCACTTCCGGCTCCACGATGTAGATGCCCGTATTGGTCAGGAAGCTCATCAGGGGCTTTTCCTTCATATCCGTGATGGTGCCGTTGACCCCCATCTCCACCACGCCGTAAGGGATGTTCATGTTTTTGTAGGCGCACACCATCGTGATCACGTTGCGGTTCTCCTTGTGGAACCGCAACATGCTCTCGTAGTTCGCCGTGAGCAGCGCGTCGCAGTTCGCGAAGAAAAACGTGTCCTGAAACACGCCCTTGAGCAGGCTCAGGCCGCCGCCGGTCCCCAGCGGCTGATCCTCCACATACCAGGTGATATGATAGTGATTTTCATTCTCGGCGAAATAGGCCTTCATCAATTCCTTTTTGTAATTGACGATGATGTGAAAATCATGGCAGTCATAGGTCTGGTATTCCTTCATGATGTGCTCGATGATCGGCAGGTCGCCCACCGGGATCAGGGGCTTGGGCAGCACGCGGGTGAAGGGATCGAGCCTGGTGCCCTTGCCGCCCGCGTTGATGACCACCGGCACGTTCAGCGAGGACCGTTTACGGATCTCGTGGCCCTCACCGTCATACAGGCCGATCACCGCGCCGGCCTCGTCCACGATGGGGATCACGATGAAGTTCCGCTTGTGATAGAGCGTTTTCGCTTCCCCGGCGGAACGGGCCGCCTTGGGGGTCCTGTTCGCCGCGTCCATCGCGGGGGCGTCCATTTTTCCGCCGGCCAGCAGGAAACGCCGGATATCGCCGTCGGTCAGGCAGCCCAGCAGCCTTTGATCCTCATCCACCAGGAACAATATCCCGCTCCGGTTGCTGTCGATCCGCTGCATGACCTGGGACACGGTCAGGCCGGCGGTGCCTATGTATTTAGAGATATCATCCATGGGCTAAACTCCTCAGCAGCTGCTTGACTTCGTCCGAAACAGTTTTGATCTCTTCTTCCGTGATCTGGGTGCTGGAAGGGATATTCAGGATCCTGGAAGCGTAATAGGGCGCTTTTTCAAGCTGATAGGTCTCCTCGCCCTGATACGGGATCTGCTCGTTGATCAGGCCCCAGATCGCCCGCGTCTCGATGCCCTTCTCCTGGAGCGAAGTGATGATCTCCCGCATGGAAGCGGAGATCCTGTCCCTGTCGATCTTCAGGCTGTAGAACCATTTATTGGAGCTGGTGCCGGGCCTGAAGGGCATCAGTTCCGCCAGGTCGAAACTCTCGAACTCCGCCTTGTACAGTTCGTAGTTGTTCTGCTTGCGCCTGATGAACTCCGGCAGTTCCTCCATCTGGGCCACGCCCAGGGCGGCCTGCAGATTGGTCATCCGGTAGTTGTAGCCGATCTCGTGATGGATATAGTAGTGCGGATCGTTTTTCGCCTGCGTGGACAGGTACCGGATGTGATCCACCGTTTCGGGTTTTGAGGCCGTCACGGCGCCGCCCCCGCCGGTGGTGATGATCTTGTTGCCGTTGAAACTGAACGCGCCGAAATCGCCGATGGTACCGGCGAACCTTCCGGCATACCGCCCCAAAGTATAATAAGTGCCCAGGGCCTCGGTGGCGTCCTCGATGACCTTCAAGCCGTATTTCGCGGCCGTGTCCATGATGCTCTCCATGTCGGCCATGTTGCCGAACACGTGCACCACCACCACGGCCTTGACGGGCGCGCCCTTAAAGGTGAGCGCGCTTCCGTCCCACGCGCACTCGTTCTCGCAGAAAGAGCGCAGCTTATTCGGGTCCATGCAGAAACTGTCATCGCAGTCGATAAAAACGGGGGTCGCGAACTGGTACTTGACAGGGTTCACCGCCGCGATGAAGGTAAGCGGCGGAACGATCACCACGTCCCCGGGCTTCACGCCCGCTTCCACCAGGGAAAGGTGAAGGGCCGACGTGCCG
>CACZOZ010000049.1:0-4239 GCA_902782865.1 uncultured Eubacteriales bacterium | reverse complement strand
TACCTTGCGGGCAGCAATGTGCGCGCGGTCTGGGAGGAGACGAAGGACGGCCTGGACCGGGTGCTTGAGGATAACGGCTACGCCCGGGAAAACGGCATGTACCGCTGCGCCCCCGGCGGGAACGATCTCACCCTCGCCTTCATCTGCCATTTCGGCGTGGGGTGCGCCATGACGGCCCACCTGACGGGGCTGCCGGCCCTGCCGATGTGGCACGGCACCTGCATGATGCCCACGGGGATCAACATCCTGCTCACCGAGGAGAGGGATCCGGGGCTGGCCTCCTTCCGCTGCGTCGCCTACGGGGACCTGGGCCACCTGTACGTTAAGGGCGTTCCCCCCACCTGGCACGGCATGTATCCGGAGAGGTACAACGGCGTGGACTCCACCGATCCCGGCCGCTGGCCCGCCCCGGGCAGGGATCTGTGGCGCTGACGGCGCTTATATATGAGAAATCAGAATTTTTTGGTTGCGGAATTCCCCGGAATTCTTTATACTGTAGAGTGATGGTTTCGTTTCTTTTATCTGCAGATCATCCACGATATATTTTAGGAGGCAGTTTCAATGAACATCACCAAGAAAACCGAAGGCAATACCCTGGAGATCGCCCTGGAGGGAAGGCTGGATACCATGACCGCCCCGGAGCTGGAAGCGGAACTGAAAGCGTCCATGGACGGTGCGGACAAGCTGGTGCTGGATTTCGGCAAGCTGGATTACATCTCTTCCGCCGGGCTGCGGGTGCTCCTGTCCGCCCATAAGGCCATGAGCGCCAAGGGCGGCATGAAGGTCACCCACGTCAACGAGGTGGTGCAGGAAGTGTTCGACGTGACGGGCTTCTGCGATATCCTGACCATCGCGTAAGGAAGGAACGGCGATAAAGCGATGAAGACCGACGTGATCCGCGTCACCAGCGGCGGGCAGGGCTTGACGGACGCCCTGGACCAGGCGGCCGCCGCGGCAGTATACAGAGACCTGAGCCCCAGGAACGCCCTTCACCTGCGCCTGCTCACCGAGGAGACCCTGGGCCTGGTGCGCTCCGTCACCGGGGACATGGCCGGGCAGTTCTGGATCGAGGACGAGGGTGGCCTGTGCGAGATCCATCTGGTGGTCCACACCCCCATGACCGGGAAAAAGCGGGAGGGCCTTTTGAGCGCCTCCTCCACCGGGAAGAACGCCGCGGCCACGGGCATCATGGGCCGGCTGCGGGATTTCTTCGCCCGGGAGGACGAGTTCGACACGGGCTTTTTCACCCCGATGATGTCCGAGGCGGTGTTCGAATCCGGCACCAGCCCCACTTTGGACCTGGAATGGTCCCTGGCCCGCTACCGGGCGGAGCTTTTGGCCCGGCCCCGGGGAGACCAGGACGCCGCGAAGGCCTGGGACGAGCTGGAAAAATCCGTGGTGACCCACGTGGCCGACGAGGTCAAGGTGTATATCAAAGGGGACAGGGTCGAGATGGTGATCCTGAAGGACTTCCGGTAAGCGCGGACTTATATGATATGCCGCGGCTCTGTTTGGGGCCGCGGTTTTTGCTGCCGCGGCGGCGGATGGTTTCGCTTGACTTTTGCCCGCTCATCCGCTACGCTGATAGATGAAGCGGGCCCGCCCGGAACACAAGTTGAAAAACAGGAGAGTGATCTCTGATGAAACGATGCCTCGCGATCCTGATCCTTCTGGCTCTGCTGCCGGTCTCAGTCCCGGCGGGGAGCGCGCCGCACACGGTGGAAACAAGTTCAGTCCCGGTCTACTGCACGGATGACCGGGATATCCGGTCCGCGCAGGACATGGTGCTCATCCCCGATCACCCGCTGTATTATCTGGACGGGGCGGGGGATCTCCCGTACGCGGACCTGAAAGACTTCGTGGGGCTGATGAACAGCGTGGCGGCCTTCGACGCCCGGGATCCCTTCGGGGGCGAGATCGCGCCGAAGGAGGATTACGCCTTCAGTATCGATGAGGAACGGCATGTGTTCACCTGCACCTTCGTGCCCCGTCAGTCCCATGTCATCATCGATTTTGACCGGGGCACGGTGACCTACACCTGTATGGACACCTTCGGGAAGGCCCCGGATCATTCCCCCTTTGAGATCCAGACGAACGAGCTGGACTTCCTTGAGCGTATCTATGATCCCAAAGTGAGCCGCCTGGGCGGGGAAAGGACGCTGGACCTTTTATCTTACGGCATCCCCATGATCGCGCAGGACGGGAAATACCTGCTCCCCCTGCACACCGCCTTCGATCTGATGATGTGGGTGGCGGACGCGCCCATGAGGATCCTGTGCTGCAACGGCGCGGCGGTGTTCATCGGGCCGCGGGACTCCATGTTCGGCTGGAGCGACGCGCCGAGCGAACTGGGGCAGATCTATTTTTCCCAGCCCCCCGCGCTGCGTTCCCCCGAGCTGGCGCGATACGGCTATAACGAGCTGTGCCTCATCCTGGATCACTTCTACGGCCTGAAGGACAGCCACCATATCGGCAGCTTCCGGAGCTTTTTCAAAAACAACGGCTATGAGGAAAAGCTGCTCAGCCCGGATCCCGCGCAGGCCGATCAGGCCCTGCTGGACACGATCCGGTTCGCCCTGAACGACTTCCACAGCAATTTCAACTTTTCCTCCTGGATGGCCGGGCCGGAAGAGGACCTGACATACGAGGGCGAGGGGCTGTCCTCCGGTATCTTTGATAAGACCGAGGCGGCCTTCAGGAAAGCCTTTGGAGACAGCGGCCTGGATCCTCTGGTATTCTACTCGGAGTCCGGCGATACGGCCTACCTGACGCTGTATGCCATGAGCACCTCCGTGACGAGCGAGCGCTTCTATTCCATGGACCCGGGGGACCCGGAAAACATCGCGTTCATGGACGCCGTGGAGGAGATCCTGTACGCGCACGGGAGGATCTTCCGTGAAAACAGCCCCATCAAAAACGTGGTGCTGGACCTGAGCCACAACCCCGGCGGGGACGTGAACTCCGCGGCCTGCGCGCTCAGCTGGTTCCTGGGTGAGGGGTATGTGACCATCGCCAATTCCTTCAGCGGCGGCCTGGGCGTGGGGCAGTACCGGGCGGACATCGACCGGGACCGGCAGTTCACCGACGGGGACACCCTGCGGGGGAAGAAAAAGCTGTTCTGCCTCATTTCCCCGGAGACCTTCTCCAGCGCGAACCTGACCGCGGCCATGCTCAAGATGAGCGGGGAAGTCACCATGATCGGCCGGACCACCAAGGGCGGCAGCGGCATCGTGACCCCCACGGTGACCGGATGGGACACCATCTTCACCCTCTCCGGCTTCAGGACCGTGGTGACCGTGAAGAACGGCTCCTGGTATGACGCGGACACGGGCGTGGCGCCGGATGTGTACTTGTCCGATCCGGCCCTGTTCTATGACCGGGACCGCCTCACCGGGATCATCGACGCCCTCCCGTGACGACGGCTCCCGCGGGGGAAGGCCTTGAAAGAAAGACGCTCACCGGGAAGAGATCAGGTCGATACGGAGGGGATCATGTTTTATCACGCGTCGCCCACAGGGGGCATCACGTGCCTGGAGCCGCGGATCTCGAACCACGGGATCCCGCTTGTTTATTTTTCCCGCAAAAGGGAAAACGTGCTGGTCTACCTGAGCAATGCCGTGGAGAGATACTGCCGGGAAACGGGCTTTGCCTGGGAAGGCCGATGGTCGAAATGGGGGCCCTACGGCTTCGGAAAAGACGGCCGGATGCGCTTGGAGGAATACTGGCCCGACGCCCTGATCGGCACGTATCGCGGCGTGTCCGGATACATATACACCGCCGACGCGGTCCCCGATCCCGGTCCGGCCCTTGAGATCCCGGACGCGGTGACCAGCCGGGCCCCTGTGAAAGTGCGCGGCGCGGAATTCATCCCGGACGCGTATGAGGAGATCCTGCGGGCGGAAAAGCTGGGCCTGATCACCATCCTCCGGTATGATGAGATGAGCGCGAAAACGCGGGAGTGGCTCGCCAGGACCGTCAGGGCCGAGTATGAGTCCGCCGCGGATCATCCGGAATACCGGCATTTCCTTTCGGGCCGCTTCCCGTTCATCCTCAGGGGATGACTTCTTCCATACATACCGGCAAAGCCCCGGTCCCATGGCGGGACCGGGGCTTTGACCGCTTGTGAGATGCTTTGGTTTATTGGGGGGCGCTTCAGAGCACCTGCTCCGCCTGGGCCGCCGCCTCGACGGAAGTGACGACGGGCGCGTCCGGATAGTCCGTGGTCACGGGCAGGGGAAG
>CACZOZ010000048.1:0-3846 GCA_902782865.1 uncultured Eubacteriales bacterium | reverse complement strand
CTGACCCTCAACGAGGGCGATGAACTGAAATCCGGTGTCCCGTTCAGCCTGACGATCATGACAGGGATCGTGTTCAGGTAAAGGCAGAGGAAAAACGCGGAAAAACACGCGCTGTTATAGAGGCACGAAAAAAGGAGGTATGATCATGCCCTATAACAGCAAAGCTTTCGGCGCGGTGATCGCCCGCATACGCGCCGAAAAGGGACTCACTCAGGAAGCGCTGTCCGGCCTTGCCGGGATCGCCCGCAGCCACCTGGTCATGGTGGAGAACGGACGAAAGACCGTGAGGCTGGATACTCTCTGGCGCCTTGCGGAGGCGCTGCGGATCAGGACGAGCGATCTGATCCGGCTCACGGAACAGGAGATGGGTGAAGGACGGACTTGAAAAAGCTTTGGGCCTCCGGTCAAACGGAGGCCCTGAGTTTTTATGATCCGGCTTTGTTTCGTGTTCGGCCTATTCCGGCTGCCGCCAATGCCTGAGAGCGGAGAGCTGGCTGTTAAGGAAACTGCGCCTGTCCTCTTCCGGAGTGCCGGCAGGGTCGGGGATATGGGTGACGATGAAGTCGATCAGCTGTTCCTTGGATACATACATGAACTTTCCGTCCGTGTAGCACCACTTGCAGTAGTCCTCGTTGAAAGTGCCGTCCGTTTCACGGCTGAGCAGGCTGTCTTCCGTAAGCGGCATGCCGCAGCACTGACAGAACAGTCGTCTGGGGGAGCCCAGCAGGGTGTTGACGGATACGTCGAATTCACGGGAAAGGATCTTCAGGGTGTCGGTATTGGGCTGGGTCTCGCCGTTTTCCCAGCGGCTGACGGCCTGCCTGGTCACCAACAGGCGCTCCGCCAGCTGCTCCTGCGTCAGGCCGTTCTTTTCCCGCAGCGTTTTCAGGATCTCACAGGTGTTCATTGGATCGACCTCCTTGCTTGATGCTGGGGATATTTTATACCCGGTGGATGCTGACCGTAAAGCAACCCGTTGTTGCCGCGGTCAGGCCTTTTTTGTTTTGATCGTGGCCGCGTAGGCGCTGTTGCACAGCCCCAGGACGGCGGAGAGCACGAACAGGGTCTCGATGCCCAGGGTCTGCCAGATCCACCCGCCGAAAAGGGCGATCAGGATCGTGATCAGGTGATTGACGGAGATGCCCGTGGACAGGGTGGCTCTCACCTCGTCCTTGCTTTCCGCCAGATCCTGCACATACACATTGGAAGCCATGGACGCCAGGGATATCACGGAATCCAGGATATAGTTGACGCAGCAGACGATGAAGGCGATGTGGGTGGGGAAGATATGATGGGCGAAACCGTAGAAGAAGCATACCACCACCAGGATGAGGGTATCCATGATCATGACGATCTTGTACCCGAACCGGTCGATGATACGGCCCACTGCCGGGGCCGCGAAAAACGTGCATACGGACGATATGGCGAAAAGGATGCTGATGGTCATCGCGTCCGCGCCGTAGAAAAGCACCAGCACGTAGGGCCCGAAGGTGAAAAAGATCTGCTTGCGCGCGCCGTAGAACACTTCCAGCATATAGTATTTTTTATATTTTTTCCGGAAATTAAAGCGCCGCCTGCTGGAGTCGGTCTCGCTTTCGCCCTTCATGCTGAAGGTGATGAGGGTCCCCAGAGCGATGATCACGGCACTGGCGGTGAATACGGTCTTGTACAGCTCCGACGCGCCGCGGGAAAAGCCGAAAACGGCGATGATGATGAGAAATCCTAAAAGGGTGCCGATCTGATTGACCGCGTTCTGCAGCCCCAGGGCCGACCCGCCGTGCCCTTCCCGGGAGTAATTCAGTGAAAGGGTGTTGCGCATGCCCAGCTGGATATGGTCGCCGAGGGAATAGATGAAGATCGCCAGGATCACCATGGTTTTCGTCGGGGTGATCACGGACTGCATCAGCATGCCGCCGAACATGATCACGGCACCGATCCTGTAGATCTTTTCGGCGGAAAGCATATAGACCGCGGCCAGGATGACCACCAGCAAAAGCCCGGGCAGTTCCCGGAAAAATTCCGATACGCCCTTGTCGAAAGAGGTCATCCGGACCGTCTCGGCCAGGTAATTGTCGATCACGCCCTTATAGAGCCCGTACGCCAGGCCGAAAGTGGCGATGGAGAAGAAAAAGGCCCGGTAACCCGATCCTTCCCGGAATGTTTCAGACAGCTTTTTCATAAAGAGCGCTCCTTTAGTGACGAATGAGCCGGGGAATGAAAGGACATTATGCCGATGCCGGGGAAAGCCGGCCGTGCTCATTTTCCGGTATCTGTTGTGAGAGGGGAGAAGAGCCAGGCGAGGATATCCGGGTCCGTGAACACGGTCTTTTCCGTGCCGAGATGATCCGTATCGGTCTCACAGATCATCACGTCGACATCGGCCCATTTCAGTTTCTTTTCAAAACCGTAGACCGTGTCCGATCGTATGTCCCGGTCTCTTCTGCCCACATAGAACCGTACCTGGGAACCTGTAAAAGAAGCGGCCCGGATCCCTTCGTTCACGCGGCCCGCGGCTATGAGTATCTTTGTGAAACGGCCGGGATACCTGTTCGCGATGTCCATGGCACCGATCCCGCCCATGCTGAAGCCGCACAGGGAAGAATTCCTTGGGTCCAGGCCATATCTTTCCGTCAGAGTGTCGGCCATCTCCAGGACCGCGTCCGCGACCTTTGCCCATTCGCCCACGCCCCCGGGGATCCGCGGCACGGCGACGAGCGCGGGGACGCACTTCACCGTTCCCGAGATTATGGCGGCGGGCAGCGCCGCTTCAAGGGGATCTCCCCGCATCTGACCTCCGCCGTGCAGGAAAACCGTCAGCACGGTGTCCGCGTCGATCTCAGGGGGTATATAGACCCGGCAGGTCATGGTTTTCTGCGTCCGCTGCGAAAAGACTTCGATCGTTTCGAACACATCCTCCGCGGGCACCGCGGGGGGTAAAAGCAGCAGGGCGATCAGGAACAGGCATAAGACCGTTTTCATCTTCAACATCCTTTGGTTCGGGCATCATGGCCCTTAAGCATCATGGGCGGCCATGAAAGTATTTTACCATTCTCCGGGCAGATGTACTATCTGATTTTTTCATTTTTTTGTATCAAAACGTTCCGGTGGGTGAATGTGAATAAAGAACCTTATTTCCTTCAACTCCGCGTGATCGGTTTCGGTCACGCGATTTTTTCGTTGAAGCCTTTGGTAACGGTGATCTTCTGATTGACGGCAGGAAGATCAAGGTCACCGATGAAATTGAAGACGATACATATACTTTTTATTCCTTCATACGCTGACCGCGACGCTACCATCCTGGGTAACACCGTACATATTGGATATAACCCATCAAGACAGCGAAACCGCCCTCCAGCAGGCAATCGGTGCTTATGTCCGGCATTTGAGCAAGCCCACCGTCAGTATAACAGCGATCGGACGCTACATGAGCACGATCACATCCTACCGCGCCACGCTGGACGGGGTGACATATACGACCGCGTCTTTTACCGCCAGCAAGTATCTGTCCCTCGCGGGGTACATGACGCTGACCGTTACTGTGACCGATTCCCGTGGCCGTTCGTCCACCGACACATGGACGCTCACCATCCTGGATTATTCGCCTACGTCAATCCGGATGTTTACCGCTGACCGCTGCAATCAGCCGGGTACTGAAGCACAATTGGATAGCAGCTATGTGCGGTATTCTTTTCGAGGCGTCGTCTACAGCCTGGAGAATCAGAACGCATCCATTTGGAAGCATTGTACTGGTTGAAAGAACGGGTGGATGTCCGAATCGGATACAAGGTGCACACCAAGTTCAAGATTTCACTAAAGCAGTTCCTCGGTCAGGAGGAATCCTGATCG
>CACZOZ010000047.1:0-2378 GCA_902782865.1 uncultured Eubacteriales bacterium | reverse complement strand
TGGGTTCGGGAGTGGGTTCTTCTGAAGGCTCGGGCGTCGGCTCCTCCGTGGGTTCGGGGGTCGGCTCTTCCGTGGGTTCGGGGGTCGGTTCCTCCGTGGGTCCCGGAGTTGCTTCTATTATATTATCCTCTGTGGGGCCAGGGGTGGGATCTGTGGGTTCTTCCGGCGCGTCGGGCGTCGGGGTCGCGTCGGGGTCGGGATCACGGACTTCGGTCTGTTCTCCCGTCGGCCCGGGCGTCGGATCCTCGTCGGATCCCGTATCGGGGGCTTCAGTCGGGTCCGGCGCGGGTCTCGTCAGGATCTTCGGGATCGTCACCGGCTCCGAAAAGATCTTGTTGTCCCCGATCACGAGCACCGCGCGGATCACCATGCCTTCAATGGCCTCGGCCGCGGTAAGATCATACTTCCGCCCTTCCGCGAGCTTTTTCCATTTGACGCTGCCGTCATCCGCCACGGTCTTCTTCTGCCACAGGACGGAATAAGATCCCTCCTCCGCGCCGGAGACTTCCGCGCGGAGAGTGACAGTATCTCCCTCATAGATATCGCCGGCAGGCCTCAGCTTGACCCTCACACCGGCCTGTACCGATTCACCGCTCACGGGGCTCACGGCCAGGCCCAGCATCAGTGCCAGGACCAGCATGACGGATAAAGTTCCCAGGTATGTCCTCTTCATCGTACAGTCTCCCATACGTTTGATCGGTCTATGCAACGCATAACATCTGCTGATGAACGATGCTTTCATCCTATGATCCGGGCATTTTCGTTATAAGCCCAAATCTACATCTAAGAAGTATATCTTATGAGTGGCGGGTTTGCAATACTTTTTTAACAATTAGCCCGGCTCGAACAGCAAAAAAACACAATTATTGTCAATTTCAAGCCACTCACATCATTTTGAATTGTTTCTTTTACTTCTTGACATAGTTTTCAATACTATGTATAATGTTTTCACAATCATTTCTCGAGGTGATGATAATGAAAAAGATCTGCAAACTCCTGATATACGGCGACTCCATCGGCAAGGGCGTCCTGTGGAACGAAGAGCGTCAGCGGTACTGCATCAGCAAAAACGCCTGCGTAAAGTTCCTGAGCGACGCCCTCCCCTGGCCTGTGGAAAACAGGTGCGTGATGGGCAACACCGTCAAAAGATGCCTGGAAGAATTCAAACAGGAGAAAGCGGAGAAAGGGGCCGTCGCGGTATTCGAGCTGGGGAGCAACGACTGCGACATGCCCTGGAAAGCCATCTCCGAGGCTCCGGATCACGAGTACCCGGCGAAAGTGCCCCTGCACGAATTTTACCGGGACCTGAGGGAACTGATCCACCTGGCGAAGCGCCGCCGCATGACTCCCGTGGTGACCGTCCCCATCCCCCTGGACGGCGAAAAATATCTTGACTGGGTGAGCAGGGACAATGACCGGGCCGGGATCCTGCGCTATCTGGGGGATCCCGTGCAGATGGCCCGCTGGCAGGAGCGCTGGGCCACAGCCGTGCGGGATGTGGCACGGCAGGAAAAAGTGAAGGTCATCGACCTGAGGGACTTCATCCTCAGGAACAGACAGTTCAAGGACCTGTACTGCGCGGACGGCATCCACCTGAACGACCGGGGGCAGAAGTATCTGTTCGACTGCCTGAAGGAGCAGGGATACATCCCGGAGCCCAGGAAAGAACGGGCGCCGAAGAAAGCGCGCGAGAACGTACAGACAGTGTGCACCGCCCTGTAGACGGCCTGATGAAGCCGGCCGGGAGCTCCCGGACAGGCACGGAAGCTCCTGGGCGCTTCAAATCAGCGGGATCCTGAACTTTGTACCGACAGGGCCGGCCGCCAGGCCGGTCCGTCTTTTTACCTGTTGGTCTTCATCCGTCTCAAACAACTATCGTTTATCCTTGACCTGAGCACACCGGAAAACGGCCCCGCCGAAGCGGAGCCGTTTTCGTTTTCATATAATGTTTCAATGTCGGTCCGCCCGATATCATCAGGCAGCCTTGCTCTCCTTGTTGAACAGCACGTTCACGATGATGCCCAGGATCAGGCCGGTGGCGATGGGCTCGAGGGTCACGCCGCCCAGCTTGATAGACAGGCCGCCGATGCCGCACACCAGGATCGCGGCCACCACGAACAGGTTGCGGTTCTCGCCCAGGTCCACAGGCTGCAGCATCTTGAGGCCGCTGACCGCGATGAAGCCGTACAGAGCGATGCACACGCCGCCGGTGATGCAGGTGGGGATGGAGTTGACAAAGGCGGTGAAGGGGCCGAAGAAGGACAGCACGATGCAGTAGATCGCGGCGATCACGATGGTGGACACGGAAGCGTTGCCGGTGATGGCCACGCAGCCGACGGACTCACCGTAAGTGGTGTTGGGGCAGCCGCCGAAGAAGG
>CACZOZ010000046.1:0-4274 GCA_902782865.1 uncultured Eubacteriales bacterium | reverse complement strand
TGCACATAGTTGCGGATGTATTTTTCGTACATGGGCTTCACCGTGTCCAGGTACTGCCTGGCGATGCTGTCGATGTCCCGGCCCCGGTCCTTGATGTCCCGCTTGATCCTTCTCAGCAGGCAGATGTCCGGGTCCACGGACACGTACAGCTTCAGGAACATCTTGTCCAGCAGCCGCCGGTCGTAGAAGGCGTGGATCCCCTCCAGGATCAGCACGTCCGCGGGCTCGATCACCTCATCCGTGTCGCACCGGGCGTGAAGGGAAAAGTCGTAGGCCTTCCGCTTGATGTTCTGGCCGGACAGGAGGCTGCTCACGTCCTCGTACAGCGCGGCGTGATCGAAGATCTCCGGCTCGTCGTAGTTGAGCTGGGACCGCTCCTCGAAGGTCATGTCGGGGTGGTTGGTATAGTAGCTGTCCTGCTGGAGCACCACCACGCTGGCGCCGATGTCCCGCGTGATCTCCCGGGCCAGGGTGCTTTTGCCGGAGCCGCTGGCTCCGCAGATACCGATAAAGATCATCCGTCCGTCCTCCCGATCGTTTTTTTGCTGTCAGTCCGCCATCTCGAGCAGGATGGGGCAGTGGTCGCTGCCCATCACCTGATCGTGGATCTCCGCTTTCACGATCCTGTCCGCTGCCCGGTCGCTGCACAGGAAATAGTCGATGCGCCATCCCACGTTCTTCTCCCGGGCGTGGAACATGTAGCTCCACCAGGTGTAGGCGTCCGTCCTGTCGGGGTACAGGTGCCGGAACGTGTCCGTGAAGCCCGACGCGAGCAGCTCGTCCATGCAGGCGCGCTCCTCTTTGGTATACCCGGCGTTCCCCTCGTTGCTCTTCGGGTTTTTCAGGTCGATGGGCTGATGGGCCACGTTCATGTCCCCGCACACGATCACCGGGTTCTCCCGGTCGAGCTTCATCAGGTATTCCCGGAAGGCCGCCTCCCATTCCTGCCGGTACTCCAGGCGGGTCAGTTCCCTCTGGCTGTTGGGGGTATAGACCGTCACCAGGGTGAAGGCGGGATACTTGAGGGTGATCGCCCGCCCCTCGTGGTCGTGCTCCGGGATGCCCAGGCCCATCTTCACGTCCAGGGGCTCGTGTCTGGCCAGGATCAGGGTGCCGGAATAGCCCTTTTTCTCCGCGGAATTCATGTAGACCGTGTAGCCCTCGTGGGGGAACTCCGCCTGCCCGGGCTGCATCTTGGTCTCCTGCAGGCACATGAAATCCGGCTGCTGGGCGCTGAAATAGTCGGTGAAGCCCTTGGTGAGGCACGCCCTGAGCCCGTTGACGTTCCAGGATATGAATCTCATGCCTGTCCTCCTTATTACCCGTCGGTCCTCTTCGCTTGACTTATCCGTGCCGGCCATTTATAAGGCGGCCCTAAGACTCGATCGCCGCGTCAAAGGCCTCGATCAGGGCCGTGATGTCCTCCGGGCCCGTCCATCCCATATGGTGGGGGATAAAGGAGTGCTCGATCACTCTTCCGTCCTCCAGCGTCACGGTGGAAGAAACGTACCAGACGCTCTCCCAGCCCTTATCCATGCCGTCGACCTTCACAAGATACTTTCTGCCGCTGGATACGGTGATCTCCAGCGTGTTCTTGTCGCCCGGCTTGATCAGGCTGATGAGCGGCTCCCGGCCGAACACGGCGGTCCTCGTTTCCAGGCAGATATCGCCGCCGAACCAGTAGACCCCGTTCGTGGACGCGGTCTTTTCCGTCAGGATCATGCGCTCTTCCTTTTCGGTCCCGTCCGCGTTCTTCATTTTCAGCGCCGGGAAAGCGATCGTGAGCGGCTGATCCGGGAAATTGGTGTTGTAGTACCGGCAGCCGGCAAATTCCCCGTTGTTCCAGAAAGGGTCAAAGGTCTCATACCGTAATTCCGCCTTCACCCGGTCCACCTCGGGGATGATCGCGTCCCTGAGGACGGCCAGCTTCTCATCCCGGCTCAGGTCGGGGTCCATGTTTCCCATCCAAAGCCAGATGGCCAGGCGCGAGGTCTCGGAGTATTCCGGGGTATCGATCAGGCCGTAGGCCCAGTTCCTGTCCGGATAGAGGAAGACCGTTTTTCCGTCCTCCCCGTCCACCGGGACGCAGTCTTCCTCCTCGGGACGGGGCGAGTTCATCTGCCAGAGGGATCCGGCGTAGGAGGTGTAGGAATAGTGGATCTCTTTTTCCGGATCGATATAATCGGCGCGGTCCAAAGTGAACTCTGTGAGGAACGTGTTTTCCGGCGCCGAAAAACAGATGAACTTTGGGTCGATATCCCCGAAGATCAGTGACGGTTCCTGATAAAGGAAACCGTTGGGAAAAGCGTCCCTGTTGGGATTCAGGCGGATCTCGGGATAGATCTCCCGATCCAGCCGTTCGCTGGTGAGGAAAGCCGTCAGAGGGGTCTCCTCGATCCAGATCCCTTCCTCCGCGCGGACGGCTCCCGCAGCGGCGGTGCATACGATCAGGAGCAGGATCAGCAGTTTTTTCATAATGGTCTCCATCTCCTTTGCTTTATCCATGCGGCGCCGCGGTGTTCCGCGGCCGCCGGACGGCTCCGGTCTTCCGTTTCCTGTCAAACACACAAAAGTGACAGAGAGGCCGCCCGCGAAACACGGCCGCCCCCGATGGCCCCGGCATCTACCGCCTGACGGCGAAGATCTCCCCGATGCCCGTCTCTTCCAGTCTTCTCATCACTTCGATATCCACCCTCTCCCCGGGCATCACCGGCGGCACGGCCGGCGGGCAGTGGGGCAGGGGCAGGGCGCAGATCCGGCCTTCGGCCTCTCCTGCCGGCACCTTTTCCCAGGGGGACAGGAGGGCTTCCCTTAAGCCCATCACTCTTTCGGGCCGGTGGGGCGTCCATGTTTTTTCCTTCGGTCTTCCGGGCGCTTTCCCCAGGGCGCGGCTCAGAGCGGAAAGATCTTCCGGGCGGTTGCAGGGGGTATACATGGCCACCAGCACGTTTTCATCGGCGAACTCGCACTCGACGTTTTCTTCCCTCGCCCGCGAAGCCATTTGAAGGCCGTCCATGTTTTCGGCGGCCCTGAGCACGATCCGCATCTCATCCGACGGCATCACGCCCCAGCCCAGTTCCCTCAGGCGGTCCTTTTCCCTTTGGACGCTCTCCGCCGCGGCCTTGAGATCCGCCGCGAAGCCGTCCTCGAGGACTGCGTTCATATCGTCCAGCGACTTTAAGATCAGATACGACGGGCTGGAGGAACCGAACAGGGCCATGGCGGCCCCGGCGCGGGACGTGATATCCTCCGGCAGGCCTTTTCTCAGATGCAGGTACGCCCCTCCCGTCAGCACGGGCAGGGTCTTGTGGGCGCTGTCGCAGCACATGTCGGCGCCCAGGTCCATGGGATGGCGGGACGGCTCGAGGAAGCGCAGGTACGCGCCGTGGGCGTTGTCGCACATGAGCAGCATGCCGTGCCGGCGGCACACTTTGGAAAGGCCGGCAAGGTCCTGCTCGCGGCCCAGATAGTCGGGACTGGTCACGTACAGGGCGGCGGGAAGAGTTTTCCGGCTCTTCAGGTATCCTTCGAGCCTTTCCGGATCGATGAGCGCGCTGTAGGGGGAGGAGGCTTTCTCAGGGAACAGCCACTCCACGTCGGCTCCGCACAGCGCCGCGCCGTGGACGAAGCTCTGATGGGCGTTCCTGGCGGCCAGGATGGTCCCGCTTTGGGCGGCCAGGAACACCATGGCCTTCACGCACTGGCTGGAGCCTTCGGTGGAGTAGAGCGTCGTGCCGGCATTGAAGAGCCGCGCGGCGTTCTCCTCGCTCCTGAGGATGACCCCCGAGGCCTCGTACAGGGAATCGGCCCCGGTCACCTCGGTGATGTCCTCCGGGCACGCTCCCTTGTGGCCGGGCATGTGGAGCCTGGCCGGGCCCGATGCTATATACCGGCGGATGAAGTCACTCAGCGGCGTCGTCATCTTCCGCCTCCGCGGCCCGCATCATGATGGCGCACTCGATGCGCTTTTTGAACAGCTCGCAACCCGGCTCGTACACGCCCCGGATGCTGCCGGTGGCGTGCAGGGCGTTGGCGGCGCAGCCCCCCGCGCAGTACAGCCGGGCCCAGCACTCGGCGCACTCTTCCCTCGCGTACACGTTGCAGGCGCGGAACTCCTCCCGAAGGCCGGTATTGGTCACGCCGTCATACACATTGCCCATCAGGTATTTTTCCTCGCCCACGAACTGGTGGCAGGGGTACAGGTCGCCCCAGGGGGTCACGGCCATGTATTCCGTGCCGCTGCCGCAGCCGCTCAGGCGCTTGTACAGGCAGGG
>CACZOZ010000045.1:0-2557 GCA_902782865.1 uncultured Eubacteriales bacterium | reverse complement strand
GTCCTTTTCCTGGATGGTCTCATAGGCCACGGCCTTGACCTTCCCTTTCAGCAGCGCGTCCATCTGCGCCTTGTCCGCCGCCAGGTGCAGGTAGGTGTACAGGATCAGCCCGTCGTGGAACAGGGGGTATTCGCACTCCAGCGGCTCCTTCACCTTGATCATCATGTCCACCAGGTGCCACACATCGGCGGCGTTGTCGATGAGGGACGCCCCGGCGTCCACATACTCGTTGTCGGAAAAGCCCGAGCCGACGCCCGCGCCCTTTTCCATATACACATGGTGCCCGGCGGAAACGTACGCCCTGACGTTATCCGGCGTGAGCCCCACACGGAACTCGTTGTTCTTGATCTCCTTCACGCAGCCGATCTTCATACGGGATACCGCCTTTCCAGCACAGATTGAGTTTAGATTATACACCAACCCGGCAAAAAAACAAAGTGCTGTATACCTGAATACGAAATCCAGAGCATTTTAAATACATTATGGACTTTTGTCCGTCAGGGCCGTCGCAGCCGGGGCGATCCGGCCGATCGCGGTTGCATTCACGGACAGAATCGAGTATAATAAGTATAATGACACAAAGGAGGGTTATCTCAAATGGGCAAAGTATTGGTGGAAACCAGCGCGCGCCACGTGCATGTGACTCAGGAAGATCTGGAGACCCTGTTCGGCAAGGGCTATGAGCTCCATGTCAAGAAGATGCTGTCCCAGCCCGGCCAGTACGCCAGCGAGGAGCGGGTGGAAGTGGTCGGCAGCAAAAAGTCCCTGCCCGGCGTGAGCATCCTGGGCCCCGTCCGCAAGGCCACCCAGGTGGAGCTGAGCCTGACCGACGCCCGCGCCATCGGCGTCAGCGCCCCCGTCCGGGAGAGCGGTGATCTGGAAGGTGCCGGCGCGTGCAAGCTGATCGGCCCCTGCGGCGAAGTGGAAGTCAAGGAAGGCGTCATCGCCGCCAAGCGTCACGTGCATATGACCAAGGCCGACGCCGAAGCCTTCGGCGTGAAGGACAAGGACGAAGTGATGGTGCGCATCGATTCCAACGGGCGCTCCCTGGTGTTCGATGACGTGGTATGCCGCGTGAGCGATTCCTACGCGCTGGCCATGCACATCGATACCGACGAGAGCAACGCCGGCTGCGTCGCCCCCGGCACCATGGGCGAGATCATCCTGAAGAAATAAGCCTGACGATCCCGCGGCCCGTAAAAAAGACCGCGGGATACTTGTATCAAAACGCCATGAAGATCAACTATGACGCCCGGATGCTCGAGATCATCCGCGGCCTGCCGGAGGGAGAAAAGCCCCGGCTGCTGCTCCACTCCTGCTGCGGTCCCTGCTCAGGCTCCGTCCTGGAGAAGCTGTGGGACTTTTTCGATGTGACGCTGTTCTACTACAACCCCAACATCGCGCCCTATGAGGAATATGTCAAACGGGCCCGAGAGCAGGAGCGCCTGCTGGCGGAGCTGCCCGTCAGGGTGCCCATGATCCTCGGGGAATGGGACAGCGGGGAATACTACAGCGCCGTCAAAGGGCTCGAAGACGAGCCGGAGGGCGGCGCGCGCTGCGTGAAGTGCTTCCGCCTCCGCTTGGAGGCGACGGCCCGGGCCGCGGCGGAAGGACGTTTCGACTTTTTCACCACGACCCTGACCGTGAGCCCCCACAAGAACGCCGACAACGTGAACCGGGAGGGCGAAAACGCCGGGGAGATCTATCACGTGCGGTACCTTCCGTCGGATTTCAAAAAGCGGGACGGCTACCTGCGCAGCCTTGAGATCAGCCGGGAACACGGCCTTTACCGTCAGAACTACTGCGGGTGCGTGTACTCCATGCGCCCGGAAGAAGAATAAACAGGAGGACCGACCATGGCCACACTGCACAACACCGCCGAAGCCGGGGATTTCGCGCCCACCGTCCTGATGCCGGGGGATCCCCTCCGGGCCAAATTCATCGCCGAGACCTTCCTGAAGGAACCGCGCCTTGTGAACAACGTGCGGGGCATCCAGGGCTACACGGGCACTTACAACGACAAGCCCGTGAGCGTCATGGCTTCCGGGATGGGGATGCCTTCCATCGGCATCTATTCCTATGAGCTGTACAATTTCTACGGGGTGGAAAAGATCATCCGCGTCGGCAGCGCCGGGATGATCGACCGGGGATTGAAGATCCGGTCCGTGGTAGCCGCCATGAGCGCCTACAGCAATTCCGCCTACGGGAACGACCTGGGTTTCAACGGGGTGCTGGCCCCGTGCGCCGATTTCGGCATGCTGTGCGACGCCGCGGAAGCCGCCAGGAAGATCGGCGTGACGCTGAACGTGGGCCCGATCTTTTCCAGCGACGTGTTCTACGCGGAGAGCAAAAACGCCGCCGTGCTGGAAAAGCTCCACGTGCTCTGCGTGGAGATGGAGACCTATGCCCTGTACCTCAACGCGGCGAAGGCCGGCAAAAAAGCCCTGACCCTGCTCACCATCTCCGACGACCCCTACACGGGCCTTTCCTGCACGCCCCAGGAGGTGCGGGAGACCTTCACCCAGATGATGGAGATCGCCCTGGAGATCGCGTAAGC
>CACZOZ010000044.1:0-3340 GCA_902782865.1 uncultured Eubacteriales bacterium | reverse complement strand
TGATCCAGGTTCGATGCGCCGCAAAACTCGGGTCGGCCTGTTATTTGCCCGCAAACCGTGTTATAATGGACTGACAGAGAAACTTAAGCGGAGGGTGCGAGAATGTACACGCTTGGGATCGATATCGGCACATCCTGCGCGAAATGCCTTGTCATCGGCCGGGACGGGCGGGTGGCCGCGAAGGTTTCAAAGGAGTATCCCCTCCTGACGCCCCGGCCGGGCTGGGCGGAGCAGGATCCTATCTGGTGGGCGGACGCGGCGTTTGAGAGCATCCGCCGGCTTTTTGGTGAGAGCGGGATCCGCCCGGAAGAGATCGAGGGGATCGGTTTTTCCGGACAGATGCACGGGCTGGTGCCCCTGGACAAAGAGGGACAGGTGCTGCGCAAAAGCATCCTGTGGTGCGACACGCGCACCGAGAAGCAGTGCTTTGAGATCGAGGAAAAAGCCGGCGGCCGGGACGCGCTGCTGGATTTGACCAACAACGTGATGCTGCCGGGGTATACGGGCGGGAAGATCCTGTGGCTGCGAGAGGAGGAGCCGGACTGTTTCGGGAAGATGGCCGTATTCCTCTGCCCGAAGGACTACCTCAGGTACCGCCTCACGGATGAGATCCTGATGGACGTGTCGGAAGCCTCGGGCACGGGCCTGTTCGATACAAGGGAGCGCCGGTGGTGCGAAGAGCTCATCCATGCCCTGGGGCTCGATCCTTCCCTGTTCCCCGAGGTGCGGGAGAGCACGGAACCGGCCGGAAGAGTGACCGCGCGGGCCGCGAAGCTGACCGGCCTTAAGGAGGGCACGCCCTGTTACTTAGGCGGCGGGGACGCGGTGGTGCAGTCCTTCGGCAGCGGCCTGATCAAAGAGGGGCGTGTGGGCACGGTGATCGGCACGGCGGGCAATGTGTCCATGGGCTTCGCGCAGTACACCCCCAATCCGGGAGGCAGGCTGCAGGCGTTCTGCGGCGTGACACCGGGATCCTACATGAGTTTCGGGGCCACCCAGACCGCCGGCGGCGCCCTGCGCTGGTTCCGGGACGAGGTGTGCGGGGATATCCGGGCCCGGGCGGAAAAGGAAGACGCGGACGCCTTCGACCTGATGAGCGCCATGGCGGAAAGCTCCCCGCCCGGCGCCGGAGGCGTCGCTTTCGCGCCCTACCTGAGCGGGGAAAGATGCCCCTGGCCGGACGCGAACGCCCGCGGCGTGCTCTACGGCCTGAGCCTGAACACCACCCGGGATGATATGATCCGGGCGGTGATGGAGGGGATCGTGTATTCCTTAAGGCAGATCGTGGATATCTACCGCTCCTTCACACGGGTGGACAGCGCGGTGGCTTCCGGCGGCGGCGCGAAGGGGGATCTGTTCCTGAGGATGCAGGCGGACATCTTCGGCGTGCCGGTGGTGACACTGTCCGGCGCGTCGGAGGGCGGGGCCTACGGCGCCGCCCTGATCGCCGGGATGGGCGCGGGCTGGTATAAAACCGCGGAGGAAGCGGTGAAAGTCCTTAAGGCGGAGCGGGAGATCCTGCCGGATGAGAAAAACCGCGCCGCGTATGAGAAGGCGTTCAATCTCTACAGCAAAATCTATCCGACCCTCAAGGACGTGTTCCGCGAGGGCGCCGGGGATAACGGTATCTGACCGAACGGGAGAACGGGAACAGGAGGATCAGAGAATGGATAAGCATTTGAGCGAAATGACCCTGGCGGAACTGACCGCTGAGGGAGGCATCAAGTGTTCCTGCGGGAAAGTCCACCGCTGCGGCCTGAAATTTTACAAGGCCGGGCCGGGCGCCGTGAGAGAACTGCCCGAGGCGCTGAAACAGAGGGGCCGCGCCCGTCCCTTCGTGGTGATGGACAGGAACACCGAGAAGGCCGCGGGAGACAGGGTGCGTAAAGTGCTCAAAGGGGCGGGGATCCCGTTCACGGAGTACGTGTTCCCGGCGCGGGAAGGGAAAATGGAGCCGGACGAGTGGGCCGTGGGCGCCCTCACCATGGCCATGGATCCGCGATGCGACGTGATCGTGGCGGTGGGCAGCGGCGTGATCAACGACTGCTGCAAAGTACTCTCACACGCCTGCGGCCTCACCAGCATGGTGGTGTGCACGGCACCCAGCATGGACGGGTACTGCTCCAATTCCGCCTCCATGATCCAGAACCGGCTGAAGATCAGCCTGTACAACGCGTGCCCCGAGGCGATCATCGCGGACACGGACATCCTGGCCACCGCGCCGGACGAGATGCTGCGGGCGGGCCTGGGGGACATGCTGGCGAAATACATCTCCGTGTGTGAGTGGCGGATCGCCCATCTGGTGCACGGGGACGTGTACTGCGAGGAGATCGCCGGGATGGTGCGCACGTGCCTCAAAAAGATCGTGGACCAGGCGGACGGCCTGATGCGGCGGGATCCCGAAGCGCTCAAGGCCGTGCTGGAAGGGCTGGTGATCAGCGGGATCTCCATGGCTTTCGCCGAGATCAGCCGCCCCGCCAGCGGGCTGGAGCACTATTTCAGCCACATGTGGGAGATGCAGGCCCTGCAGCGCGGCGAGCCCTCGGACCTGCACGGGATCCAGGTGGGCGTGGGAACGCTGCTGACGCTGTGGATCTATGAGAACATGCTGGATATGGACACGATCGACAGGGACAGGGCGGAAAAGGCCATCCGGGACTTTTCCGAAGAGGCCTGGGAAAAGCGAATGGAAGAGATCTTCGGGCCGGTCACGCCCGAGGTGCTGGCCATCGAAAGGAAAACGCGGAAAAACAGCCCCGAGAACTGGCGAAAGAGGCTGGATATCATAGAGGCGCACTGGAGCGAGATCCGGAGCATCATCAAAGAGGAACTGCCGCCCTTGAAGCAGGTGTACACGCTGATGAAAAAATGCGGCATGCCGCTCACGCCCGGAGATCTGGGCATCTCTCAAAAAGATACCCTGGACGCCCTGGAAGGGAGCCGGGAGATCCGGGACAAGTACCTGACCAGCAGCCTGATGTGGGATCTTGGGCTGCAAAAGGCTGAGCCTTTTGCAGCTATGATCGCCAAGGCGGACTATGGGATATAAACTGCCGCGCAGAACGATGAACTGCCGGGCAGAATGCATGCCGGCGGCGATCATATCATCACTTTCGCCGCAGGTGAAATCATAACGCACGGCTTCAGCCGCGCTCATCACTCTTAACTGAGGCCTTTCGCGTAGTTGACCTAAGCAGTATCGCGTGGACCCAACGCATAAGATCATGCCTCAGAACAGATCCTTCCCGGCCGAACGCGGTCAGATAATATGAAGTGACCCCGCATTTGCAAAAACGTGGATTTACCCGTACACTGTGAATGCAAAAACACCGACGGGGAT
>CACZOZ010000043.1:0-2094 GCA_902782865.1 uncultured Eubacteriales bacterium | reverse complement strand
CGGTCGGACGCAAAGCCAGTGCGGATACCGATATGGATCACGATCGCCGTTTCCCGCATCCGAAGAGCCCCCTTTCCTGTCATGATGGCCGCAATATACTCTGAATAGGAACATTTGTCAAGAAAAACGCCGCGACAGGCCCCGCCGTCATCCGCGTAACGCGCGGACCCGTGAGGGCCCGCGCCGCTTTACTTCTGCCGCAGGGTGCTTTCCCGCCAGACGGGGGTGGTCTTCACGTGCGTCCAGTGATAGGCCATCCCCGGATTTCTGATCCGCATCAGAAGGAAGTCCGCGGCCAGCTTGCCGATCTCCAGGCTGGGGATCTCCACGGTGGTCAGGGACGGCTCCACCAGGGAGGACTGGAAGGTGCCGTCAAAGCCCGTGACCATGATATCCCCGGGGATGTCCAGCCCCTTTTTTTTCAGGGCGGTCATCAGCCGGACGGCCAGGTAGTCGTTGGCGCACACGAAAGCATCGGGCAGGGACGGCATCCGGTCCATCCGGGCGATCAGCCAGTCGGGGTCGTCGTAGGGAGAGTCGTCCGGCGCCAGGATACAGCGCGGGATATCCGGCTCCGCGCCGGCCAGTCTCAGGCCGATGTTATACCCCACCCAGCGCTCGTAGAAGCTTCCGCAGTGCTCTTTGTCTCCCACGAACCCGATGCGGCGCGCCCCCTGGGCCCGGAGATGCTCCATCAATTTGGTCACGCTGGCGATGCTCTCCATGCACACATAGTCGCAGTACATCAGTTCGGAGTTCGCGTGAGGGGGGCTGTCGATCACGATCATCGGCAGGCCCAGCGTGCTGATCATGTCCAGATATCCGGTATCGAACAGCTCGATGCCCACGATCCCCGCTGTCTGTTCCGGGATAAAGTGGAGCGGGAGCTGTTTCTGCCGCAGCTCATCGGCGGAGATCTCGAAGATCTTCAGGGTATATCCCGCCCGGGAGATCTGGTCGGTGAATGTGGTCATGAAAAAAGTGCCGAAATGGTGCTCGGCCGGCATCCTGTTGGTGAGCAGGGCGATGCTCGCTCCCGTGATACCGGCGGGATGTGTTTTTAAGGGCGCGGGCATGCCGTAGCCCAGATCCCTGGCTTTCTGCCGGATCAGGGCCCGGGTGGCCTCGGGCACCGCGCCCCGGCTGTTGAATACTTTGGATACCGTATTTCTGGACAGGCCGCAGGCGTCGGCGATGTCCTGCATGGTCACGCGTTTGATGGGCATGGGATGGGCTCGACCTTTCAGGGTGATGTTTTTGGACCAAATGTATCATAGCATAAGAATCACGCCCCGACAAGTTTACAATTTGTAAATCTTAAACGTTTTACCGGATCTCCGATCCTGCGATAAAATGGCTATTTATTACAAATTGACCAAATCGATTTATCAAGTATTGACATATAAATGATTGTAATGTAAAATCTCACATGGTGGTTATAAATTTCATTTTACAATATGTAAACCTGCCAAGCGAAACGGACTCTAAGGAATTTCTTCAGTGGACCGACCGGGTGGAAAGGGGGCTTTTTCATTTCGTTGAATGAACTGTTTCCTGATCTTGTTTTGATTTGAAGGAGGGAGAAAATGCAAAGCGCGAAGCAGCTGCCTGCCGCGAAAACGCGGCCGAAGGAGAATAAGCCGACCTTCAAAAAACGGCTGGCTGATTTCCAGGAGAACACACCGTATCTCATCATGATCCTGCCGGCGATCATCGTAGTGTTCCTGTTCAACTACCTGCCCATCTACGGTGTTTTGATCGCGTTCCAGGATTTCATGCCCGGCGACAAGATCCTTTCCAGCGAGACCATCTGGGTCGGCTTTGAGAATTTCACCCGCTTCTTCAGCGACGTGCAGTTCTGGCCCCTGATGAAAAACACCTTCCTGCTGTGCATCATCGGCTTCATCATCGGTTTCCCGCTGCCCATCCTGGTGTCCCTGGCCCTGAACGCCATGAAGCACAAGAAAGCGGGCAAAGTGTTCCAGACCATCTACACCGCGCCCCACTTCATCTCCCTGGTGGTCCTGGTCGGTATGCTGCAGCTGTTCTTCGGCCGCTACGGCCTGGTGAACAACCTGGCGGCCCATCTGGGCG
>CACZOZ010000042.1:0-9165 GCA_902782865.1 uncultured Eubacteriales bacterium | reverse complement strand
TGGTGAACTTCCAGCTGCGCAACGGCCTGACGGTGGACGGCGTGGCCAGCCCGGCCATGCAGGCCCTGCTGTTCTCCGGGAACGCCAAGGGGATGAGCGCACAGCCCTCCCTGGCGCTCGAGGACGGGGCGGGCGTCACCGCCCTCCCCGATACGGGCAATGTGAAGCTGCTTCACTGGTTCAACGAGGTGAAGCCCCATCTGGCCGGGGGCAGCACCCTCACGGTGGTCGATCCCGCGACCCGCATCCGGTTCAGCCTCCGGGTGGATTCCTGCGGGCGGCACGCGGACTGCGAACCCATGACCCTGAGGGACACGCTGCTGATGTTCAAGGCCCTGGGCCGGCCCAGCTGGGACGTGCACCCGGTGATGGTGCTGCTGCCCGACGGGCGGTGGACCCTGGCCACGATGCACGACCGGCCCCACCTGACCGGCACCATCACGGCCAACGGCTTCGACGGGCATCTGTGCGTGCATTTCCTCAGGGACATGAGCGAATGCAAGCAGAACGACCCGGACTACGGCGTCACCAATCAGAAGACCCTGCGCTCCTACTGGCAGACCCTGACGGGGCAGCAGGTGGACTGATCAAAAAAAACGCGCGATCCAATATCCTTAAACGATACGGAAGGTGATCTGAAGTGAACAAGGCGGCGAAGATCTTTCTCTCCCTGATGTGCCTGGCGGCAGTCCTTTTCCTGTGCGGCAGCGCCCTGGCAGACGTGCAGGGCTTCGGCAGGATCAACGTGGAAAAGGCGAACGTGCGGGAGGGCATGGAAGGCCCCACCATCTATCAGCTGGAAAAGGGGCACATCGTATACGTGCTGTCCTCCTGGGTGGACAAGCAGGAAGTGCCCTGGCTGCGGTTCATCACCCAGCGGCGGCAGGACGGCACCTGGGCCGTGCGCCGGGGCTGGCTCCCCGCCGACAAGATCGACCTGAGCACCACGGCCTGGACCGATGTCGCCGCGGTGAGCGCCGGGGAGACGGGCTTCCTGGCCCTGAAGAGCGACGGCACGGTGACCGGCGCCGCGAAGCTGTCTAAGAAGATGCCGGACTTTTACAGCCGCATCGCCGACTGGCAGGGGGTATCCGAGATCCACGCCGGGCAGGGCGCCTTCGGCTGCGTGCAGTCAGGCGGCGCCGCGGCGGCCTTCGGGGAGAACGCGCCGGAGATCAAACAGGGCAACAAAAAAGTGCGCCTGTCCACCCTGAGCGAGCGGCGCACCAACCTGTATACCGACGGGACCTTCGACTCCGACCGGGAGCTCACCTGGGTGTACCCCGAGGAGGGGGCGGACCTGAATGACGCGGTGAAGATCGTGCAGAAGCAGAAGAGCCTCTTCGTGCTGATGAAGGACGGCACCGTGGGCTGCCTCACCTGCGGGGACGACGACCGGTTCATGATCTGGGGCGACGAGCCCTGGCCGGACTTTGAGAGCTGGACGGATATCAGGGACATCGACACGGTGCTCTGGCATCCGAAGGATACCTACTACTACGAGGTGTTCTGCGTGGTCAGGAACGACGGCACGGTGAGCATGTCCCCCCGCCGGGCCGACATGCTCACGGAGAACTGGACGGACATCGTGAAGATCAGCCTGGGCGGCTCCTACGTGGTGGGGGTGAAGAAGGACGGCACGGCCCTGTGCGCCGGCACGAACCCGGACATCATCGACGACGTGCACGAGTGGACGGATATCGTTGCCGTCAGCTGCGCGGACACCTACTGCGTGGGCCTCAGGGCCGACGGCACCCTGGTGTTCGCCGGGGACTTCGAGTATGACCGCTGAGGGAACAGAATAATGTCAATATAAAAGAAGGCGGGAGCCTCGGCTCTCATGAGCGGCGAAAAGAAGCTGCCCGCCTTCTTTTTTTCATGGGAGGCGCGTCATGAAGCAGTGGGCCAAACGGGTGATCCTTTTCGGGATCGACGGGGCGGGCACTTTCTTTGAGCAGGCCCGCACCCCAAACATCGACCGGATCTTTAAAAACGGGGCGGTGTGCCCCCGGGCGCTGACGGAGCTGCCCTCCATCAGTGCCGAGTGCTGGGGATCCATCCTGCACGGGGTGGAGTGCCGCTGGCACGGGCTCACCAACTGGGTGACGGGCCGCAGGCCCTATCCAAAGGACTCCCCCTATCCCTCGGTGTTCCGGGTGATCCGGGAGCAGAGGCCGGACGCGTTAATGGCCTCCTTCTGCGACTGGAACAACGTGAACACCGGCATCATCGAGGACGGCCTGGGGGTGTATAAGGTCCACGCCCCGGACCGGGACCTGGTCACACCCGCCGAGGAATACATAAGCACCCACGATTTCACCCTGATCTATTTCCATTTCGACAGTGTGGACGGCGCGGGCCACGCCCACGGCTACGGCACGCCGGAGCACCTGAAGGCCATCGAGGCAAACGACGGCTATATCGGCAGGATCGTATCCGCCGTGGAAAAGCGGGGCTGGCTCGAAGACACCCTGATCCTGGTGACCGCGGACCACGGGGGCACCCCGCCGGACAAAGACGGGCGGGGCTTTCACGGCGGGGACACGGACGCGGAAAAGTATGTGTGCTTCTACGCCGCGGGGGGCGGCGCGCGGCACGTGACGCTCAAAAACATGATGACCCGGGACACCGCCCCCATCATCCTGCACGCCCTGGGCCTTGAGATCCCCGACAGCTGGAACAGCCGGGTGCCCGGGGGCCTGTTCCCCGATATCCCGGAGGATCCGCCCCGTCCCGCGGGGCTGCCCCCCGCCGCGCCGGCATTCGAGGCGAGGATGGAGACCGGGCGCTTTAAAGCGGTCTTCGGGGACCTGAAGATCGTCACCTACCTGCCCTTTGAGGTCATGAGCGCGCTGCCGGAGGGCGCGAAGATCACCGGCAAACTGTACCCCGCCCACGGCGTGCGGGGCCGGGGCGCCCGCTTCGACGACGGCGCGCTCTCGGTACCCTGCCCCGTCGGGGACTCAAGCTTCACCCTCACGGGCTGGGCGCGCCTGGATATCATCGAGAAGCGGATGCCCCTCATGGGCCTGCACTGCCCGGAAGATCCCGCGTCCTGGTTCTATGTGGTGGCCACGGATGAGGACCACCTGGTGCTCACCGTCCGCACCCGGGACGCCGTAAAAACAAAGAACATGGAAACGGGCCTGCCGCTCGGGCGGACGGATGTGTGGATGTTCCTGGCCCTCTCCTTCGACGCGGACCGGGGCGTCACGGGCTTTTCCCTGGACTTCGGGCCCTTCCTGAAGCAGGAGCTGCCCGGGAAAAAGCTGTTTGAAAAGGATCAGGCCGTGTATCTGTATCTGGGCGCCGACGACGTGCAGGGCCCCGGGCAGCGCCTGCCCGGCACCCTGGATGACGTGTGCGTGTTCCATAAGGTCCTTGATGACGGGGACATCGAACGCCTCAAAAAATACTACAGGGACGATGAGGATTGATACGGGGAGGGAAAAGCATGCTGTGTGACAAGTACCGGGAATACCTTCACTGGACGGTCTATCAGATCTATCCCCGCAGCTTCATGGACTCCGACGGGGACGGTGTCGGCGACATCCGGGGCATCCTGCGGAAGCTGGACTACCTTCAGGCCCTGGGGGTCAACGCCCTGTGGCTCTGCCCCGTCTATAAGAGCCCCAACGACGACAACGGCTACGACATATCCGACTACCGGGACATCCGGGAGGACTTCGGCACCCTGCAGGATCTGGACGATCTGATCGCCGCGCTGCACCAAAGGGGCATGAAGCTGATCATGGACCTGGTGCCCAACCACACCTCCACCGCCCATCCCTGGTTCCGGGAGTCCCGCGAGGATAGGGACGGCCCGTACGGCGACTATTACTACTGGTTCGACGAGCCCCCCAACGACTGGCAGAGCGTGTTCCGGGGCAGCGCCTGGGAGTTCGATCCCGTGCGGGGCCAGTACTATCTCCACTCCTTCGCCGTCAGCCAGGCGGACCTGAACTGGGAGAACCCCCGGGTGCGCCGGGAGATGGCGGACATCGTGGACTTCTGGACCGCCAGGGGCGTGGACGGGTTCCGGGTGGACGTGATCGACCTGATCTCCAAGGACCTTCAAAAGACCCGCGGCACTTTCGGCCCCCGCCTCCACGAGTACATCCGCTGGCTGTTCGGCAGGGAGAACGTTCCGAAGCTCTTCACCGTCGGGGAGAGCGGCGTCAATGACATGGAGGAGCTCATCAGGCACTGCGCCGCCGACAGGAAGGAACTGACCACCCTGTTCCTGTTCGACCACATGAAGTGCGGGCGCGCCGACAAGTTCACCCCGAGACCCGACAGCCTGAAGACCCTGCGGGACCGCCTGGTGTACTGGCAGGAGGCGGCGGAAAAGCACGACCTGATCCTCACCCTGTTCACCGACAATCACGACCAGGCCCCCATGATCTCCCGCATCGCCGACGACGGGGAAAAGCGCTATGAGTCCGCCGCCGCCCTGGCCGTCATGACGTACCTGCTCCGGGGCGTCCCCTTCATCTACCAGGGCCAGGAGATCGGCACGGTCTCCCCGCGGTATGACAGCATCGACGATTTCGATGATGTGGAGACCCTCAACGCCTACCGGGAGTTCCTCGGGACCATGACGCCGGAGCAGGCACTTGAAAAGATCAACTTCGGCAGCCGGGACAACGCCCGGCGGCCCATCGCCTGGGACAGCGGTAAGAATTTCGGCTTCACCACGGGAACGCCCTGGATCCCCTGCCACAGCCGGGCGGGGGAGATCAACGCGGAAAAGGACCTGAAGGCCGAAAAGAGCGTATACCGGTTCTATCAGGCGCTTTTGAAGCTGCGCGCTTCCCATGAGGCCTTCATCACCGGCGTCACGCGGGTGCTCTCCTCCCCCGAGGACGATTTTTTCGTGTTCACCCGCGCCGCGGGGAATGAAACATGGGTGGCGGCGGTCAATTTCGCGAACGAACAGAAGATCACTCTCCCCTTCGAGTGTGAAGCACCGGTCCTTGCCAACCTGGGGCGGGATACCATCGGCGGCGTGTACGCGCCCTATGAGTGCGCGGTGGCGAAAGCGGTGACCAATGGCGAAACCATTGCTCAATGAAGACGCTGCGCTAATGAAGCCGCTTCGCTAATGAAGACGCCCTGACGGGCTAATGAAGAAATTGAATTTTAGTTTATCAATGGCCTTATCCGGCCGCTGAGCACGCGGGCGGATGAGGTCGTTTTTGTGACAGGCTGTGACAATAACCACCGTAGAGACCCCCTCCAACGCGTGTCATCCCGAGCGCATCCGCACGCGAGGGATCTGTTCTGAAGCGGACAGGACATTGCCGGAAGAGATGCGGCAGCGGCGGGAAGGATACCGGGCCCGCGGTGACCCAACGCTTCTGAACACGCTTCAGAACAGATCCTTCCGGATCCGTATTCCGTCAGGATGACCCCCGGGGGAAACAGGACATGAAAGGTACCGATCATCGCGGCATCAGACCTCATCCGTCAGGCTGACGCCTGACACCTTCTCCAAAGGCGAAGGCTTTTGGAGAACTGTCAAGGGACACATCTCATTCATGAAAATTGAGATGATATCGAACCAATCTTCTGAAGCCTTCCCTCATGGGCGCGGAGATGAGCGCCGCCAGCGGCAGAAACAGCGAATCGAAAGCGGGATGACACCCCGTTGATCCTTCAGATCAAACCAAATTCCGCAAGGAATTTGTTCCACAACGTACCGAAGGTACATTTCACATCGCCGCAGCGATATTTCACGGCGCAGCCGTTTCACGCGCAAAGCGCATTTCACTGTCGATCAAGCCTCGTCCCTGATCGACACGGAGCAAACAAAAAAACGGAGCTTTCTCCCACACAGTGGTCGAAAACTCCGTTTCATCATCAGGGCCCATGTCAGCGGTCATCACTCATAACATGATCCTTCATACGGGATCAGTTCCGTTTGTTCACAGTGAAGAGTGATGAGCTCGGCTGAAGCCGTGCGTTAGGATCTCGCCTGCGGCGAGAACGATGATATGATCGCTTCCAACTTCAGCGCCGCGCAGCGGTTCATAACTTTGCGAAGCAAATCATAACTCATAGTTCGCCTTGGCGATCATAACTGCAAAAGGCTCAGCCTTTTGCATGAAGCCGGACGTGATGATTTCGCCCGCGGCGAAAGTGATGATATGATCGCCTCCAACTTCAGCGCCGCGCAGCGGTTCATAACTTTGCGAAGCAAATCATAACTCATAACGCGCGCCGGCGATCATAACTGACAAAGGGTCGCGCCCTTTGTCATTCTCCCGCGGGCTCCTCTGTGGCAGCCGGCTCGCTCTCGATCCTGGAGAGGGTGCCGTCATCCCCCACGGAGATGTTGAGCCCGAACAGCACGTCCTCCACGTAGGTGATCTCGCTCTCGCTCTGCCACTGGGGCATGAGCTCCTCGTTGAGCTTCCTGTTCAGGGCGGAATTGGTCTGGTTCTCGCGGATGGACTCGATCTCCTCCTCGGTGACCTCCTTCATCCCCTCGGGCACATCCCTGTGGTAGTACACGATGTAGATGCCGTAGCGCCCGATGTGGGGATGGCTCACGTCCCCGATCGCGTTCATGTTGTCATCGAAAGCGGCGTCCACGAAGGGCACGTCATAGGTGGCGCTGTCCCGGTGCACCTCATAGCCGGTGACCAGGTTGTCCGCGCTCTGCATGCCGGGGTCGATGTTGTAGTCCGGGATCAGGTCCACGAACTTTTCGCCGTTTGCGAGCCGCGCGTAGATCTCGTCCAGCACGGCCTGCTTGCTGTCCAGGATGGCCTTTTCGGCGTCCGCCAGCCGGGCCGCGCAGGCCTCGGGATCGGCCCCTTCCTCCTCGGCGGCCGCCTGGGCGGCGGTGTACTCATCCAGCAGCGCGCTGTCCACCTCCAGAAGGATCTGGAGCACGCCCCGGTACCCGGCGGGCTGGTAGTACAGGTTGTAGCCGTAGTACTTGTACATCTCGTACATGCCCACGTTGTTCTCGAAATACTCCTTCTCGGCGGCCACTTCCTCATCCAGGGCTTTGAGCACGTCCTCGGTGGTGGCTTCAAGGCCGTACTTCTCGATGAGGGCCTGATCCAGCCTGTCGTAGCTCGCCTGCTCGATCAGCTGATCCAGCATCGCCTGACGGGTGGCGCCGCGGGAGGCGAAATACTCCTCCGCCTGCTCCCTCAGGGCCGCCATCTCCTCCTCGGTGGGGTTCTCGCTGGTGTTGTAATAATCGATATAGCTGTGGATGGAGGCTTCCCAGGTGGTGTCCGCCTCCGTCTGGAAAGCGGCCATCTCCTCGGGCGTGAACTCATTGACCCCGAAAGCGTCGAACTGCTTCTTGTACAGGTAGCCGTAGGTCACATAGCTCACGGCCGTCAGGTAGTCGTCCTCCGCCTCGGAATAGCCGTTGTCGAACAGCAGCGTGGCCATATCGGTGATCTTGGACACCCGGACCTCTTCCCCGTCGATGGTGAAGGCCACGGGATCCTCCTGCGCGTTCTCGGCGAAGCTCACGTTCCCCAGGGCCAGGATCAGCGTCAGGGCCAGGGCCAGGGCGCTCAAAAGCTTTTTCATCTTCTTCATCCTCCTCATGTGGGTCGGTTCCGGCCGGAGAAACCTGCGGCCGGGACTTTCAACGGTATTATTATACCCCGATGCGCCGCGTTGGCAAGTAAATAAACTGTGAACGGGCGCGCCCGATACTGGCAGGAGAAGGAAAAACGGCGTATAATACCCCCATGGACCCGCCGCGGGAGGGACCCGCGAGCAAAGTTGCAAAGGAGCGACCGCCATGCCCTGCACCACCATCCTGGTCGGCAAAGCCGCCAGCCACGACCACAGCACCATGATCGCCCGGACGGATGACGGATCCTTCGACGTGAAGAAGCTCATCGTCGTTACCCCGGATAAGCAGCCGAAGAAATACAAGTCCGTCCTGTCCCACCTTTCGATCGACCTGCCCGCAGATCCCCTGCGGTACACCGCCTGCCCCAACGTGGACAGAAAGGACGGGATCTGGGCCGCCACGGGCATCAATGAGAAGAACGTGGGCATGACCGCCACCGAGACCATCACCTCCAACCCCCGGGTGCTGGCGGCGGATCCCCTGGTGGTGTATGACAGGGACGCCCCGGCCAATACGAAGCCCGCCCCCGGCGGCATCGGCGAGGAGGACATCCTCACCCTGGTGCTGCCCTATATCCGCTCCGCCCGGGAGGGCGTCACGCGCCTGGGACAGCTGCTGGAAACATACGGGACCTACGAGTCCAACGGCGTCGCCTTCAACGACAGGGACGAGGTGTGGTGGATGGAGACCATCGGCGGGCACCACTGGATGGCCAGGCGGCTGCCGGATGACATGTGCGCGATCCTCCCCAACCGGTTCGCCCTGAACGCGTTCGACCTTGAGGACGCCCTCGGCGAGGGGAAAGATCACCTGTGCTCGAAGGACCTGAAGGCCTTCATCGCGGACAACTGCCTGGACCTGAACGGGGACGGCGCTTTCGATCCCCGGCAGGTGTTCGGCTCCGCCACGGACATGGACCATATCTACAACACCCCCCGGTCCTGGTTCATGGGCCGGTACCTGTGCCCGAAGAGCTTCAAATGGGACGGGCCGGACGCCGACTACGGCCCGGAGAGCGACGATATCCCCTGGGCCCTCAAACCGGAGAGGCTCCTGACGCCGGAGGACGTGAAGTACCTGCTCTCCGCCCACTACCAGGGCACGGCTTTCGACCCCTACGCCGGGAAGGACACCGGCGCCCGGGGCCGGTACCGCTCCATCGGCATCAACCGCACCGGCGTGACCGCCGTCTGCCAGATCCGCGGGGATCTGCCGGCCGTGGAATGGGTCTGCTTCGGATCGACCACCTTCTCCGCCGCCCTGCCCCTTTACGCCAACGTGCCGGACATGCCCCGGTACCTCAAAAAAGTCACCGCGGACGTGGACACGGGCACCTTCTACTGGGCCTCGCGGCTCATCGGCGCCCTGGCGGACCCCCACTACGCCGCGCAGATCCAGTCGATCTGGCGGTACCAGGAGGCCGTCACCGTCGAGGGGCGGAAGATCATCCGGGAATATGACCAAAGGTACCTGGCCGATCCCGATCCCGCCCTGCTGACGCAGGCCAACGAGGCCCTGGCGGCCATGGCCGAAAAGCAGACGGGCAAGGCCTT
>CACZOZ010000041.1:0-3126 GCA_902782865.1 uncultured Eubacteriales bacterium | reverse complement strand
TGCATCCTGAGCCGCACCGGCTACACCGGGGAGGACGGTTTCGAGATCTATCTGCCCCCCGACCGGGCGGAGGACATGTGGAACGCCCTGACGGACGCGGGAAAAGAGGACGGTCTCATCCCCTGCGGGCTCGGCGCCCGGGATACCCTGAGGCTGGAGGCGTCCATGCCCCTGTACGGGCACGAGCTGGGGGATGACATCACGCCGCTGGAAGCGGGGCTGGGAGCCTTCGTGAAGCTGGGCAAGCCGGGATTCATCGGCCGGGATGAACTGCTCGCCCATCAAGTCCCCTCCCGGCACCGGGTGGGCCTGAAGATCACCTCCCGGGGCATCGCGAGGGAGCACCAGGAAGTGTTCATGGACGGTGAGCGCGTGGGCATGACCACCTCCGGCACCCATCTGCCCTTCCTCAACGGCGCCTTCGCCATGGCCCTGGTGAGCGCGGACGTGCCCAAGGAGGGCGCCCGCCTCGAGGTGGACGTGCGGGGCCGCCGGGTGGAAGCCGTGACCGTGCCCCTCCCCTTCTACAGGCGGCCCAGGTGACCGTGCCCGTATCATATGACGTATCCGATCACTAAAATCATATAAGGAGGACCTGACCATGACCAATCCGAAAGACCTTCAGTATACCCGGACCCACGAGTGGGTGAAGTTCAGCGATGACGGGACCGCCCTGATCGGCATCACCGATTACGCTCAGGACCAGCTGGGAGATCTGGTGTTCGTCAATCTGCCCCTGGCGGGGGATCCCGTGACCGCCGGTGAGACCTTTGCCGACGTGGAAAGCGTGAAGGCCGTTTCCGACGTGGTGTCGCCGGTGACGGGCGAGGTGGAGGAAGTCAACGAGACCCTGGCGGACGAGCCCCAGCGGATGAACCAGGCGCCCTATGACAGCTGGTTCGTCAAGGTGAAGGACATCACCGACAGAACGGAGCTCATGGACGCGGAGACCTATGAGGCGTATCTGAAGACCTGCTGACCGTAAGCGGAGGTGGATTATGGCGACCTATGTACCCATCACCCGGGAGGAGGACCGGGCCATGCTGGAGGCCTGCGGCCTGAAGAGCCTGGAGGACCTCTACGGGGACGTGCCCTCCTCCGTGCGGCTGAAAGAGAAGCTCAAGATCCCCGCGGGCAAAGCGGAGATGGAGGTGCGGCGGGAGATGGAGGCGCTGGCCGAAGAAAACACCGTGTTCCCCCACGTGTTCCGCGGCGCCGGGGCCTATAAGCACATGATCCCCGCCATCGTGGACACCGTGACGGGGCACGAGGCCTTCCGCACGGCCTACACCCCCTACCAGGCGGAGATCAGCCAGGGCGTGCTCCAGTCCATCTTCGAGTTCCAGACGGACATCTGCGAGCTGACGGGCATGGACGCGGCCAACGCCAGCGTATACGACGGGGCCTGCGCCGCGGCGGAGGCCTGCGAGATGTGCCGGGAAAGGAAGCGCAGCCGGATCCTGGTATCCGGGAGCGTGGACCCGAAGGTGCGGTCCGTCATCGGGACCTACGCCTTCGGGCGGGACGCGCAGGTGGAGGACGTGCCCGCACCGCTCGGCGTCACCGACGCGGACGCCCTCAGAGAGATGCTCGTGCCCGACGTGAGCTGCCTTGTGGTGCAGCAGCCCAACTATTACGGCTGCCTGGAGGACCTGGACGATCTGGCGGAGCGGGTCCACGCGTCCGGCGCGCGGCTCATCGTGCACTGTGATCCCATCGCCCTGGCCCTGATCCGCACCCCCGGCGAGTGCGGCGCGGATATCGCCGTGGGCGAAGGCCAGTCCCTGGGCATCCCCCTCTCCTGGGGCGGCCCCTATCTGGGATTCATGGCCGCCACGGCAAAATTGATGCGGCGGCTGCCCGGAAGGATCGTGGGCGAAACGACGGACGCCCGGGGGCAGCGGGCCTTCGTGCTGACCCTGCAGGCCAGGGAACAGCACATCCGCCGGGAAAAGGCGTCCTCCAACATCTGTTCCAACGAGGCGCTGTGCGCCCTGCGCGCCGCCGCCTACCTGAACGCCATGGGTCCCCGGGGCCTGAAGCAGGCCGCGCTCCAGTGCGTGTCCAAGGCCCACTATCTGAAGGATGCCCTGGTGGAGGCCGGCCTTGAGGCGGTCTATCCGGAACGGGAGTTTTTCCATGAGTTCGTGACGACGTGCCCGGACGCGGAAAAACTGCTGGACGCCCTGAAAAAGGAAGGCATCCTCGGCGGGCTCCCCCTGGAGGGCGGCCGCATGCTCTGGTGCGCCACGGAAATGAACACCCGGGAGGAGATGGACCGCGTCGCGGCCATCGTCAGGGAGGTGACAGCGCGATGAAGCTGATCAACGAAAAAGGCCATCCCGGCCGCGGCACGGACTATCTGGGGCCCTGCGACGTACCGGAAGTGACGCCCGGATGCGCCCTGAGGGAAAAGCCCCTGCGCCTGCCGGAAGTATCCGAAGTGGAGCTGGACCGGCACTATTCCCTCCTGGCCCGGCGGACCCACGGGGTGAACGACGGCTTCTATCCCCTGGGCTCCTGCACGATGAAGTACAATCCCGCCGTGAACGAATACGCCGCCTCCCTGCCGGGCTTCACCCAGGTGCATCCCCTGCAGGACCCGGATACCGTCCGGGGCTGCCTGAAGGTGTGCCGGGAGCTGGAGGACATGCTGTGCGAGATCACCGGCATGGACGCCATGACGCTTCAGCCGGCCGCCGGCGCCCACGGGGAGTTCACCGGCCTGCTTTTGATCAAGGCGTACCACCGGGCCATGGGGCACGAAAAGCGCACGAAGATCCTGGTGCCCGACTCGGCCCACGGCACGAACCCGGCCAGCGCTTCCATGGCGGGCTTCCAGGTGGTGAGCATCCCCTCCGATGAGAACGGCTGTGTGGACCTGGCGGCCCTCAAAGCTGCGGCCGGGGAGGATACCGCCGGCCTGATGCTGACCAACCCCAACACCGTGGGGCTGTTCGACCCCCAGATCCTTGAGATCACCCGCATCGTCCATGAGGCGGGCGGCCTCAATTACTACGACGGCGCCAACCTGAACGCGATCATGGGCATCGCCCGGCCCGGGGACATGGGCTTCGACGTGGTGCACCTCAACCTGCACAAGACCTTCTCCACGCCCCACGGCGG
>CACZOZ010000040.1:0-2237 GCA_902782865.1 uncultured Eubacteriales bacterium | reverse complement strand
TCCCGGCCCAGGTCCGTCAGGCAGTATTCCTTCCTGCGGCTCCCGTCCTCCACCGGCAAAAGGAGGATCCATCCCTTGTCGCACAGCGCGTTGAGCGCGCCGTAGAGCGTCCCCGCCGCCAGGCGCACCCGGCCGCGGCTCAGTTCCTCCGTCCTGAGCATGATGCCGTAGCCGTGCTGGGGCTTGATGAGGGACAGGAGGATGTAGTAAGTCGCTTCCGTCAGCGCCGGATTGTCCGCCATACGTCCGCCTCCTTATCGTGATCCGATATATCGCCAATCGATATATCGTGATGCTATTATATCGATGGCCGATATAGTTGTCAATACCCTTAAAAAACTTTTTCTTCGTCGCCGGGCATGAAAATATCCTGTACTTTCAGCGGCTCATGGGGTATGATGGGCATATGAACGAGCGAACCATAAAACCCGGGAGGTAAACTATGGATATAAACGGCATTCGTGAGACCCATCCCCGGCCGGACCGGGTGCGGGAGAACTGGCGGAGCCTCGACGGGCCCTGGCGCTTTCGATTCGACCGGGAGGACGCGGGCATCAAAGAGCGCTGGCAGGAAAAAACGGACTTTCCCCTGACCATCCGGGTGCCCTTCCCTTATGAGGCGCCGCTCTCGGGCGTGGGGGAACAGGCCCCCTGCGGCGTGGTGTGGTATGCCCGGGAGATCACCGTGCCCGAGGAGATGCGCGGGAAAAGGGTGCTGCTCCATTTCGGCGCCGCGGATCATACGACCCGCGTGTGGCTCTCCGGGCAGTACCTGGGCAGCCACGAGGGCGGCTATACCCCCTTCACCTTCGACCTGACGGACCTGACGGCTCCCGGGAAGACCTATACTTTGGCGGTGCGCTGCGAGGACGGCCCGGAGCAGGACAAGCCCCGGGGCAAACAGAGCTGGCGCCCCGAGCCCTTCGCCTGCTGGTATACCCCGGTCACGGGCATCTGGCAGAGCGTGTGGCTGGAAGCCGTGGGCGAGACTTATCCAGAGGACTTCCGCCTCACGCCCTGCCCGGAGACGAGATCCCTGAAGGCCGAGATCACCCTGGACCGGGCGGCGAAAAACGTATCGGTGCGCCTGACGGCGTCCTTTAGGGGGCAGCCGGCGGGCACCGTGGAGGTCGATACCCTGGGGGATGACGTGGTCCGGGCGGAGCTCTTCATCCGGCACGACGAAACGGTGTTCGGTCTGCGCCTGTGGTCGCCGGAAACACCGGACCTGTACGACCTGACCATCGAGACCCTGGCGGACGGCGCGGTGATCGACCGGGTGGACACCTATTTCGGCATGCGCTCCATCGCCGTCGAGGGCGGCAGGGTGCTATTGAACGACCGGGCGCTCTATCAGCGCCTGGTGCTGGACCAGGGCTACTGGCGGGACGGGCTCCTGACACCGCCGGACGGGGAGGCTCTCCGCCGGGACGTGGAGCTGACAAAAGCCATGGGCTTCAACGGCGTGAGGAAGCACCAGAAATTCGAGGATCCCCGGTACCTGTACTGGGCGGACCGCCTGGGGCTGCTGGTGTGGGGCGAGCTGCCCAGTGCCTACCGGCTCACGGACCGGGAGAAGCGGGGATTGATGCGGGACCTTTCCGAGGCCGTGCGCAGGGACTACAACCATCCCTGCCTGATCGCCTGGACGCCCCTGAATGAGAGCTGGGGCGTGCCCACCATCCGCACCCACGCGGAGGAGATGCGACTGGCGGACGCCCTGTGCGCCCTGGTGCGCGCCCTGGACGGCACGCGGCTGGTGTCGGGCAATGACGGATGGGAGCAGGCGGATACGGACCTGGTGACCGTGCACGACTACACCGCCCGGCCGGAGCAGCTGGGAGCGGACTACGCGGACCGGGACAGCGTGCTCCATGGTGCCGCGGCCGACAGACACCTGACGTCGGCGAAGGGGTATGATCACCGCGGCAAGCCCATGCTGCTCACGGAATACGGCGGCATCGCTCTTCAAAAAGACGCGGGGGACGGCAACTGGGGCTACAACGGCGCGGAAAAGGATGAAGAGACCTTCCTGAAGCGCTTCGAGGCCATCACCCTGGCTTTCAAGCGCATGCCCTGGTTCTGCGGATATTGCTACACCCAACTGACAGACGTGTTCCAGGAAGTGAACGGCCTGATGACCATGGAACGGGAGCCCAAGGCGGATATCGAACGCATCCGCGCGGTCAACCTGGCCCGGTAACACGGATATAAAAATGTAAAACGACGCGCGCGTT
>CACZOZ010000039.1:0-2123 GCA_902782865.1 uncultured Eubacteriales bacterium | reverse complement strand
CTCGCCGTCACCGCCCTGTTCCCCGCCTTTGCCGAAACCGCCCAGGCCGCTGAAAAGAAAGTGGTCAACTGGGATGAAGCCCGCCAGAAGCAGTTCGCGGACGCCGGTTTTGCCGGTGAACTCAAAGCTTTCGGGCCCTCCGGTGTCAGCGTGATCATTCCCAACGATTACACGCAGGCCGGTTTGACCGATGAAAGCGCCGCCGCCGGCACCCTGGCTGCCTTCGCGAAGGCCGACGGTTCCATGATCGCCATCGCCCAGACCAAGCCCGTCGGCATCGACTTCCACAGCATGGACGACGTGGAGACCTCCGCCCGTCAGGGCGACCCCAACGGCAACTTCCAACGCGCGATCGTCAATGGGCTCGATGTCCTGATCTATATCATCCCCGAGAAGGATGTTTCCACCATCATGACCCTGCTCGACAACGGTGAGATGTTCACCGTGACCTGCACCAACCTCTCCGCCAACAAGGACCTTTGCTCCTTCGTGGCCTCTTCCCTCCAGATCAGGAAGTGATCCCATCCTCCGCGGATCGATCCATCAAAAACGTTTCCCTGAAGGACTGCGAAAAGCAGCTCTTTTTTTTGACCGATACAAAAGTTCGTAAGGTGACGGATATAAAAAGACGTATCGAAACGGCAGCATGAAGGAAGGCACCAAAGAACAGGCACGGCGCGAATTAATGTTACTGCTCACCTCCGGCAGTGCTATAATATATCGGGCAAAGGAACAGCGGTCCCATGAGCCGCCGTTCCGATGCTCAGGACCAATGCGGCAGCCCTGCCGCGGCGGCCCGACATATGAGAAGGGAGCCTTCTTAGACCCGATCAGACAAGGAGCGGTCAAGTATGCTGTTTCAAACACTGGATAAACTCAAGCGCCAGTCGATCCTGGCAGCGATCATCATGATGGCTCTGAGCGTGTTCATGCTGATCTGCCCCGAAAGCTATGTGAATACCCTCGTGGTGACCGTGGGGTACGGGATGATCATCTTCGCGATCGTGGAGATGCTTGAATTCATCGCCAGCAAAAAAGCCCTGATCCACTATATCATTTTTACAGGCGCCTTATTCATCGCCGTCCTCGGCCTTTTCATCCTCATTTACAATCAGGATCTGCTCAAAGCCCTGGGATGGCTGTTCGGTTTCGTGCTGGTATCGGACGGCCTGTTTTCACTGCTGAACGCCCTGCTGTTCGTTCGCCGCTCCAATCGGAAGGGCTGGTGGATCCTGATCGTATTGGCCGTCGTGCTCATGGCACTGGGGGTGCTGATCTTCCTGAATCCCTGGTGGGATTCCCCGGCCCTGCTCACGAAGATCATCGGCGGCGCGCTCCTGTTCTCCGCTTTCGCGAGCGCGCTGAGGCTCATCTGGGTGTGGCCTTTCAAAAACGGGAAGGAGAGTGCGGAAGATGCCTCTGAACGATAAAGCGCGGAAACTGGCGGATAAACTTGAAAATGAAAAAGAGCAGATCATGCACAGCACGGAGGAAATGAGCGCGGAACTCAAGCGGCTCCTTGAAAGCGAGATCGACGCGTTCAAAAAACGCGAGAAGCACCGCTCCACCGAAATGCTCGCCATCTTTGCCAGGCATAACTTCTACGCCAACGGTTTTACACCGCGGGAGCTTCGGACCACCCTGGAGGATCTCGGGCCCACCTATGTCAAGATCGGGCAGATCATGTCCAGCCGGGTCGATCTGCTCCCCAAAGAATACTGCAGGGAACTGGAAAAATTGCGTGACAGCGTAAAGCCTCTGGACCCGGCTGTGGCAAAAGCCGTCATCGAACAGGAGACCGGAAAAAAGATCGATGAGATCTATTCCGAGTTCCGGGATGAACCGCTGGGGTCCGCGTCGATCGCGCAGGCCCATTACGGCGTCCTCAAGGACGGCACCCGGGTCGTCACAAAGGTCCAGCGCCCTTTGATCGCCGACATGATGCGAAAGGATCTCGCGCTTCTGAGCAAGCTGGCGGACCTGGTGAACGTCATCGAGGAAGATTCCGACGAACAGGTCATCGACTTCAAGTCGGTGATCGCGGAGATCGAACATGTGACCAAAGCCGAGCTCGATTTCCGCGTGGAGGCGGAGAACACCCGTCTCTTCAGGGAAAAGTGCCT
>CACZOZ010000038.1:0-5243 GCA_902782865.1 uncultured Eubacteriales bacterium | reverse complement strand
CCGGTGTGCTCTTTGGCGATGTGGTAGCCGATCTCCCACTGCCCGTCCCCCAGGGGCACCAGCTGCACATAGCCGATGTTCTCCCCGCCGTGTTTGATCAGCACGGGATACACCCGGGGCCCTTCCCCAGAGTAGCAGGACATCAGGAACGCTATCGTATCCCGGGCCTCGTCCTCCGTTTCGAAGACCTCATCCGGCACGAAGCGCCGGTTGTCCTCATCCAGGGAATTTTCATGCACGGCCCGCGCCATGTCCAATGTGAACTGAGTGATGATCAGCCTGTCCGTTTCGATCCTCATCCCTGCTCCTCCTCAAGGGTGCGGAACAGCTCCTCATAATTCATGCGCTGTCCGCGCCGCTGCCCGGCTTCCTCCACCCGGCAGATGGCGGCGTAATCGCACCGGGAGCACTCATCCCGCTCGTCCCCGGCGATCCTGAGGGGCTCCCTTTTGATCACACCGCCCGTAAGGGACACCACGATCCTCCGGGCGCATTCCCGGGCGTGCAGGATGAGGCGCTCCAGATCCGCCATGGCGGCCACCGGCTTGTTTTTGCCGAATTCGCCCTTGGCGGTCAGCAGGCTCTCCTCGAAACTCACCGGCGGCTCGGAGGCGTCCATCAGTTTCACCACCCGCACATCCTTTAAAGTGATGCCGGTGAGGGCGCATTTTTTCGCCAGCAGCGTTTCCAGCCCCTTGACCGTCTCGTCATCGGGGATCAGGTCGTCCTTCAGGTGCATATAGTAGGCCCCGGCGGGCTCGCCGTTATCCGGCCCGCCCCGGACCGCCGCCAGGTACAGCATCAGCTGCAGCTGAGTGCCGTAGTACAGCTTTTCGGGCTCCAGCTTGGTGCCGCCGGACTTGTAGTCCACCACGCGGAAATACATCCCCTCATCTCCCTGATAGCGGTCGATGCGGTCGATCACGCCGCGCAGCAGCACCCTCCCGCCGTCCGGCAGATCGATGGGCACGGGGGGCAGGGAGTTTTCATCCGGGTAGCCGAAGCGGATCTCGGAGCCCATCACGGAGAAGGCGCTGGCCCTGGCCGCCGCGGTGAAGGACCAGGCCACCCGCCGGAGCACCCGCAGGTATTTGATCCTGAGCGTCTCCACCTTCGGCAGGTCCGATGCCATGTCCCCGAACCGGTCCAGGAACATGGGGCCGGACACCTCGTCCACCAGGCGCTCCACATCGGCGCGGCTGCAGTCGGGCCAGCCGGGGAGGCGCATGAGCCGGCTCGTCAGGGCCTCCAGGACGCTGTGATAAAAGCTCCCGGCAGCGGCGGCATCCACGTTCCATTCCTTTTTTTCCAGGGGCCTGAGGCCGTATTCCACGAAGTGCTTGTACGGGCAGGCCGCGAAGGACTCCAGCCGGGATACGCTCACGGTCTTTTCCGGGTACAGGGCTTTGGTCACGGAAGCGCTCAGATCGGTGATCTTTTCCGGCGGCCTGAGAGCTCTCAGGATCCCGTCCGTCGTGTCCGGATAGAAGGCGTTGATCTCGCGCCAGGCTTTCCGCCAGTCGGGCGGGAGGGGCTCCCCGGAGGAGAACAGGCGCACCAGCTCCTCCGCCGCCTGGTCTTTGGTGCCGGGCACCTTATCGGCGGACGCGGTGAGGCCGCCCTCTTCCCGGAGGCCGGGCAGCACGGCCCGGATGCGGTGCAGGTACGCGTGGGCCCGTTTGCTCTCGCCCTTCTGGGAGGCGGCGCACCGGGACAGGTACAGCCTTTCCCCGGTGGAGCACAGCGCCCGGTAAAGATCCAGGCGCTTCAGGTCCTCCCGGCCGCTGCCGTCGGGGCGGATGTGGGTCTTCCCGAAGGTCTCCAGCGCCTTGCGCGCGTGGTCGGGCATCAGGCCCTCCGGCCCCGGCTCGAAGGCGTCGTCGTTGAAGCCCGTGATGAACACGGCCCCCATGTCCTCCTGGGCCACACCGCCGGCGGGCAGGCACTGAGCCACACCGCCGCGGGGCGGCAGGCCGTTGAGCATGCAGGTCTCAAGAGCGGCCTGCAGCTGCTCCAGGAACAGGGCCCGGGGCAGGGGCTCCTTCCCCATGATCTCATGCATCTGGTCCATCAGGCCCATCAGCCGGGTCCACATCTGCCGGCCCTGGACGGCCTCATCCTCCAGCCCCAGGTCGAGCAGTTTCTTTTCCGTGTCCATCAGGCGTTCGAATACGCCCTTTTCCTCCAGATAGGTCACCAGGGCGCCGATCAGCTGATCCGTATCGGCTCCCCGGGGGCAGTTCTCCTTCAGGCGCTCCAGCGGGGGCAGCAGCTTGTCCCTGGCGGCGGAAGCGGCGAGGATCTCCTCCTCGGTGCCCCGGGTGAAAGCCGCGGTGAAGCGTTTCCCCTGGATGCCGTAGGCGGAGATGTAGGCGCTCAGGGCCCAGGCCTCCCGGTCGTCAAGGCCGGTATAGGCGCTCTGCAACAGATCGGTCAGGTCCTTCGAGCGGTAGTTCCCAAAGGCGCAGCGCAGGCTACCGATCACGAACCGCGCCGCGTCGTGCCCGATGGCCGGCAGGGGCCGGGGCAGATAATGGGGCACACCGTTGAGTTCCAGCTGCCGCCTTAAGGGGCTGGAGTACTCGTCGGGGCTGAGCAGCACCACGCTCATCCTGTGCCAGGGCAGGCCTTCCCGGTGGAGACGGCACATCTCCTCCACCACGAAGCGGCACTCCTCATAGGGCGTGGCTCCCGTGTAGAGGCGCACGCCGTCGGGATCGCCGGGCACGCTCTTCGGGTCGTCCATGGGAAAATAGTTCCGCAGGGCCGCGATGCCCCGGGGCAGATCGGGATCCCCGCCCCGGGCAAAAGCGAAGGCGCAGGGGACGCCCGTCTCCTTCGCGGCGTTCCTCAGCCGGCCCAGGCTCTCCCCCACGGGACGGTACAGATTGTCCCCCGGCACGCATCTCTGGTACAGATCCACCTCCGCGCCGCTGCGGCACAGGGCGAGGATCAGGGCGCTCAGCCCCAGGGTGATCAGGTCGAAATCCATGACGATGACCCGTTTGCCCCGGCCGAAGCCCCCCTCCTCCAGGCGGCGGAGCATTTTCACGTTCACGTCCTCCCCGTCCACCAGGCGCCCGCCCATCCGCTTTTCATAGGCGGCGTAGATCTCCGCTATATCAAGGGACCGGGCCTTGTCCGGGCCTTCGGGCAGGGAATCGGCGAAATCCCGGAGGGTCTCCGGGGTGAGGGAGGCCTTTTTCAGGTCCCCGATCAGGCCGGACACCTGCTCCACGAAACCCTTCATGTCCGCGGCGGAGGCGTAGTAGCCCAGGTCCTTTTTGCAGTCCTTCAGCGCGGCGGCCACCGCCACGGCCTTTCCCCTCTCATCCAGGGTGACCTGCTCCTCGCCGCCCCGGCCCAGGGCCTCGAACACCCGGTCCCCCAGGCGGGAGGGCGACAGCACTTCCAGATCGAAGGTGCCCTCAAGCCCCAGAGAGCGCAGGAAAAAGCGCTCCGTCTTGAGCGTGGCCGCTTCCGGCACGATCATCAGGCACTGCCCGCCCCCGTCCAGGATCTCCTTTGCCCTTTTGAGAGCCCCCGATCGCAGGGGCACCTGGAGTCCGTAATACACGCGCAGCATATTTTTATCCTTCCCGTTCAGTACAGGTCCCGTTCAGAGGGATCCGCTCCCCGTCGAGCACCGCTTCCTGAAGGGCGCCCCCCGGGGCATATATGAGCTTCAGGCTGAACACCGGACGATCCCCGATGATCAGGGGCAGGAACACCCTATCCCCCTCCCAGAGGGGCAGGCCCGGCACGTGATCCACGGGCACCCATTCAAGCACGCCCTCCGGGCACTCGGGCTTGATCTCTCCCTCGGCGCCGGCGGTGTACAGGAACGTGAGCTCGTTGCCCCAGTCCGGCAGGATGAAGGTGATCACGCCCCTGAGACGAAGAGACGTCAGGTTCAGCCCCGTCTCCTCCAGGGCTTCCCGGCACACGCATTCCTCGGGGGATTCGTCCCCCTCCAGATGCCCGCCGATGCCGATCCATTTGCCGGCGTTCTCGTCGTGATCCTTCTTGACCCGGTGGAGCATCAGCCAGCATCCGCCGCGCTCCACATAGCACAGGGTGGTGATCCGCATGGGGCAGCCCTCCCGATAAAGTGACTTATTACGGAAAGAGTAACGGCTTCGGCCGCAAATGTCAATACCGACAGGGTCGATCGGGACCAGACGGGGTCGATCGGAGGACCAGACGGGGTCGATCGGAGGACCATGAGAAGGCGGTCCCCGATCGACAGTGAAATGCGCAAGCGCGTGAAATACGCCTGACGGCGTGTGAAATTTCGCCCGCAGGCGAAGTGAAATGTTGCGGAACTGTCCAAATCTGTGATGTGGGTAACAGTTCCCATGCAAGGCGCGGAGCCTGCCGCCGCCGGTGGCGGACACAGGCAGGCAGAAGCGCAGCGAACAAACGAGCCCTGCAAGTGAGCACTGACGAACGCAGCGTGGCGACTATTGTGAGCTTGACCAAAGCGACCAACGGGAGCAAGAAGGCCCAAGAAAGCAAGCTGAAAGCGCCGCTTGATTGGCTGCGGCCTACTGCTCCTTCGGTACGTTGAGGTTCAAATCCCTGTGGGGATCCGGAGCGATTTGAAGGAGGTGCGACGGGGCGACCTCATCCGGCCGCTATATCGTGGCCACCTTCCCCAGAGGGGAAGGCCTTTGGGCAACGGGGAAGGCTTACGGAGATCAGTTTGTGAATAAAGACGCTTCGCTAATGAAGACGCCTAAAGGCTAATGAAGACGCTTCGCTAATGAAAAATGAGGAATTGGTTTTACAAGACGGAGAGGCGGGCAGAGCGTCTGATCGACAGTGAAACATGCCTGACAGCGTGTTGCGGTACAGATCCTTTGCGGGATCTGATCTGATCGGAAGGTTGGGACGGGGCGACCTCATCCGGCCGCTATATCGTGGCCACCTTCCCCAGAGGGGAAGGCAGCGAGACAGAGGATATTCCCCATACCAGCTTAAGCGAAGCGAAAGCTGAGCGTCTCCCCGCCGCGGCGGCAGGAGATCGAAAATCAGCGGCCTCCCGATGATTTTCGTGAAATTCAGCCCCGCTGGATTTCTACAGAACAAATGCCGGCGCGATCGAGCGGTCGTAGCTTCGCGTTTGCGCGCAAACGCGCCTCGTGATCCGTGAGTGAGCCCGGCATTTGAGCGTAGGGGGTCTCGGGGGCGCGGAGCCTGCCGCCGCCTGCGGCGGATTCTTACCTCATCCGTCAGGCTGG
>CACZOZ010000037.1:0-5639 GCA_902782865.1 uncultured Eubacteriales bacterium | reverse complement strand
TCGGACGGACCTGGGATAAGTTCCACATCCCGATCAGCAAAGGCATAACCGTTCATAATGAATAGAAAAACGCCCAACCATATCCAGTATTTTTTCATAGTATCTTCCTCTTTGAAAATATAGAGTTATCTCATCTCGATAGCGTTTTCCAAATACAGTACCTCAAGGTCGCCCCCTGTGTTATTGCCAACAATAAAAAAACCTATGCCGAAGAGACTGGGTCACTCATACCTTGTTTTGGAGATCTCATATTCAAGAACTGATATTTATATCATACATACTTTCGAAATAGTCTCTAACTATTAAATCAGTCATATTATTCTGAAGCTCGAAGTTGCTAATCTCTTCTGATAATGTCCTTTTTTCAATATCACTTAAACTCATGTAAGTTATATTGCCTTTATCTTTTTCCATTAATTTGAATAACAAGCTGTCAGGAAATTGTAAGATAGCTTTTGCAAGCAATTCTGTATATAGTTTTTTATAATCTTTCACTTTGTTTTCTACATCCATTATCGGATAATATGTATAGACAAATTTATAGTAATAGCAGATTTGCCAAAGATAATATCTGCTATTACAGCAGTGATCATTTCCATATTTTACAGCCTGATGCAGATAGTTATAGAATATTCCCAGGTTTTCATTAAGGCCATTATTATTGATATGCAGATCCTCTTCATAACCATTATCGATATCAAGGATATATGTCATCATTTGCTGAATGAGTAATACTGTTAAATTTGCATTTGATTTATTTTTCACCCAATGATTATATAAATAATCTGCTGCTTTTAGCCAATTATTTCCAATTTTACAAAGCTGCTTTTTTATTGCTATACAATTTATCAAATAAATCTCTCCTTCTTTCTTAATCAAATATAACAGTCCAGGCATCCGAGAAACTTACTCTTTCTTCCGGATGTACTCTTTCTTCATGCTGGCAAAGAAACTTTCCGCGCAGCTGTTGTCATACGGATATCCCGGCTTGCTCATGCTCCCCGTGATCTCATTCTTCTCCAGCATTTTCTGGTATTTCTTACTGCTGTACTGACACCCCCTGTCACTGTGAAATATCAATTCCCCGGGGCTCCCGTTTTTCGCGATCGCGTTCCCCGGCGCCGAACACGCCAGGTCTGCGTCGATCCTTTTGCTTAACTAAAATCCTATCACTTCCCGGTTATATAAGTCAATCACGACCGCCGGATATACCCACCCCAGGACCGTTTTCAGATACGTGATGCTGCCCATATCTCAATCGGCTTTTTCGGATCGAATCGCTGCTGTACGATGTTCTCACAATATTTCCCGTCTGATCTTCCGCTTTTCCCTGGCCTGTATTTCTTCAGTTGCTCCGGATACAGCCCGTTTTCCCTCATGATCCGCCGGATCTTCCACTCACTCAGTTCGATCCCTTCCTGCTTCAGCGCTTCTTTTATCCGTCTGCAGCCGTAGATCCGGTGGTTCTCTTCGAACGCCTTTTGTACCGCTTTGATATCCGTCCTCTCCGCCTCTACCCGCTGTCTCCGCTTTTCCTCCGCTTTACGCCATCGGTTATACACCGTTTCTTTCAGCCCCGGTACCCTGCACATCTTCCTCACCGAATGCTCGGAGCTGTGCGCGAAGATCGTTTCGCATTTCATTCGTGTGGCTGCATAAAGATGTGCAGGGATCTTTTTAGGATCTCTACCTTCTCTTTCTCCTCCGCCAGCTGTTTTTCTCTCTTCTTCAGCTCTTTCTCCAGTTCCTTGATCTTATACTTTAATTCGCCTTCCGTCTTCGCTTCCCGCTGTACGATCCCCTTCGTTTCCGCATAACTCGGCATACTGTGGGCCCGCCGATGATCCCGCACCCACCGGCATACCGTGTTTTTGTCTATCCCAAGTTCCTCCGCCATTTTCGTCGCTGATTTTTCATTCTCAAGAATCTACCGCGCTGTCTGTTCCCTCATCTCCCGGCTGTACTTGCTGTTGTTGCTTGGCATAGAATCTCCCTCCCATTCTATGCATATGATATCATATCCCCACTAACTCTTTTCCATACCAGTCCAAAAAACGGTACCGCGCCTCCGCGATACCGTCATAGATATCCTTTCCCGCCCATCAGGCGGGATCGATGCTGCCCCCGTCGCTTGTGACCGTGACGGTGTATTTCTTCCCGCCGCAGGTGATGGGGAATGTAAGGCTCCTTATCTCATCCGGCAGCCTCGGGTCCAGGCTCGGCACGCCGTTTTTCACCTTCAGCCCGGCAAAGCCCAGGGCGGCGATCATCCACGCGCCCCCGTTGGAGGCCGGATGGGTGCCGCCGATATAGATCTCCCCCGCCCATTCCTTGCCGCCGCCCACGACGTCGATCCCGGCGGTCTTTTGAACCAGCCGCCACGCCGCCTCCATGCGGCCGGTGCGGCAGGCGGTCAGGGCGTACATGCAGGCGGAAAGGCTGGAGCCGTGCTCCGTGCGGGGCTCGTAATACGCCCAGTTCGCGTCGACCTCCTCGTCGGTGAATTCCTCCGGCAGCAGGGCCATCAGGGTGATCACGTCCGCCTGCTTGATGATCTGCGTGGGGCCGGCCACGCCGTGGTCCCCGCCCCAGTACTCCCGGGGATCCATGAGGCGCCGGCGCACCGTGTCCAGGGAACAGTCCTCGAGGGCGAAGTACCCGTCGAACTGTTCGGTGACCCCGCCGCGCTTCCGGGGCGCGCGGATCTTTTTGACGGCGCTTTCAAGCAGCGCCCAGTCCTCCTCATAGTCCAGGTCCCGTTTGAGCGCCTGCAGCCTGCCGGGCGTGTCGGCGAAGATCTCCTCCAGCATGAGGGCGGTCTCGAAGCAGCGGCCGATCATCCGGTTCGTGTAGGCATTATTGGACACCCGCTCGTGGTACTCGTCCGGGCCGATCACGTCGGTGAACTCGATCTCATCCCCCTGAAGGCGGCGGAAAGCCCGGCTCAGGTAGAAGCGGGCACACTCGAGCACCACCCGGTCCCCGCCCTCCTCAAAGAGGCTCCGGTCCCCGGTGACCTCATAATACTCCCTGAGGGCGTGGACGATGTCCGCGCTGATGTGGATCTGGCAGTCCCTGAAATAGGTGCGCACGGGGCGGTGGGTGAACACGTCCACCACGTTGAAATCGGTGCAGCCCTCGGCGCCGCCCTCCTGGCTCTCCCAGGCGTAGAAGGCGCCCCGGTACCCGTACTCCGCCGCCTTTTGAAGAGCGCCGGACAGGGTGGCGATCCGGTAGCGCAAAAGGGACCGGGCGATCTCAGGCTGGGTGTACAAAAACATGGGCAGCAGGAAGATCTCCGAGTCCCAGAACACCGCGCCCTTATAGGTCTGCCCCGACAGGCCCCGGGCGGGGATGGACATATCCCGGGCGTGCCTGGGCGCGCAGGCGTTCAGGTGGTACTGGCTGGCCCTGAGGGTAAGCTGCTCCTCCTCCGGGCCGTCCATGTCGATCAGGCATGCATCCCAGATATCCTCCCAGGCGGCCTCATGGGCCTTCAGGCAGATATCGAAGCCCTGCCCCGCGGCTGAATCGCAGGTCCTTCGCGCCGCCTCTTCGGGATCCGGCGCGTCCAGGGAAGTCCACACGGCGGCGAACAGGCTGAGCGTCACCTTTTCCCCCGGGCGCACGTCCTTTTCAATGACCCTGAAGACGCCGTCATCGCCGGTGATAAAGCGTTCCTCCGCCGGAAAAGAGATCACGGCCCTTTGAGCCGCGGCCACCTGGATACCCTTCTCCCCGGTGCGCGCCGACAGCAGCAGGGTCTCCCCCGTCCCGCAGACGAAGTCAAAAAGATGGGGGCCGTTGATGTCCCAGATGCGCCGGGAGATGCCCGCCGTGATGGTGAGGCGCCCCGCCTTCAGGCAGGTGAAGGTCATCCGATCCGCCATGAGATGACAGTCCGCCATGGATGTTAAGCGGCGGGAAGAAATACGCACCGGGCCGAAGGCCGTGTCCCTGAAATAGACACCGTGCCTTAAGTCCAGCCCGGCCTCGTGGCTTTCCGGATCGCGGTCCCCTAAGGCCATGGGCGCGCCGTCAAAGGCGGCCCTCACCGTGAGGGGGTGGGGCGCGTTCACCGGCTCCCGCCACTTGTCCCCGTTCCGGTCGTAGACCCCGGCCAGGGTGACCGCCGGGCAAAAGCTCTCGACCGCCTCCTCCGGCGCGCCCCGCAGGCCCATAAAGCCGTTGGCGCACAGGAACTTCGTGCCGTCCGCCGCGGCGTCCTTCATATCAAATCCGGTTTTCCCGATCTCCCAGCCGGTCAAAGCGCCCTCCCTTCCCGGGTCACGAAAACGCCGCCGGCGTCGATGGTATGCTCCTTGCCATACACCTTCAGTTCCAGGGGATCGCCCTCAAGCAGGGCGAAGGCCGTGCCCTCCCTGCTCATGTCCACTTTCACCAGCCGGCCGCGGCAGCGCAGGGAGAATATGAGGCGGCCCCACCGGGCGGGCAGGCGCGGCGCGAAGGAGATCTCCTCCCCGTCGCTGCGCAGGCCCGCGAAGCCGTACACGATATTGGCCCAGGCCATGGCGATGGAGGTGATGTGCAGGCCCTCCCGGGTATTGCGGTTGTAGTTGTCCAGGTCCAGCCGCGTGGCGTAGCCGAAGAAGCGCAGGGCCTCGTCGGGCTTGTCCAGCTCCGAGGCCAGGATGGAGTGGATGGCCGGGGACAGGGAGCTCTCGTGGATGGTACGGGGCTGGTAGTACTCGTAGTTGATCCGCTTCACGCCCTCGGTGAAGGAGGAATCGTACAGGTAGAGCATCATCAGCACGTCCGGCTGCTTGATCATGTCCGTGCGGTAGATCCGGTCGTAGGACCAGTGATCGTACAGGGGGAATTCCGTCACGGGGATGGAGTCGATATCCGTGTGGGGCAGGTCGAAAAAGCCGTCGTGCTGCTCGATGAGCCCGTCCTCCCCCTGGGGGATATACATGTTTTCGGCCACCTGCCGCCAGGCGGCGGTCTCCTCATCCTGAAGACCTGTCTTTTTGACGAGGGCCCGGTATTTATCCGGCTGTTCCGCCGCCATCTCCTTAAGGGTATCCGCCGCGTACATCAGAGAGCGCATGCCCATGTAGTTGGTGTAGGCGTTGTTGTTGACCATCATGTGGAACTCGTCCGGCCCCATGACGCCGAAATAGCCGTATTTCCCCGTGCGCGCGCCCCGGCCGGCCCGGCTCTTTAAGTACCGGGCGATCTCAAGGAGCATCTCGGCGCCGCAGTCCCACAGAAAGTCCCGGTCCCCCGTCACCAGCACATAGTGCCAGATGCCGTAGGCCACCGCCGTGGAGGGCTGCATCTGCAAACTGGCGTGCTGCCACAGGGGGCAGGCCTCCTCGCCGTTCAGGGTGGCGATGGGATAGCAGGCGCCCTCGCAGTCCAGGGCCTTCGCCCGCTCCAGGGCCTGAGGCAGGGTGCTGTACCGGAATTTCAACAGATCCCTGGCCGCCTCCGGGTCCGAGAACAGGTAGAAGGGCAGGCAGCAGCTCTCCGTGTCCCAGAAGGCGTGCCCGTTGTAGGCCTCGCCCGTCAGGCCCTTCGCGCCGATATTGTGGCGGGGGCTGCCGCCGTTATAGGTCTGGGTCATCTGGAACACGCAGAACCTGACGCCCTGCTGTTCCCCGGCCACGATATCG
>CACZOZ010000036.1:0-4932 GCA_902782865.1 uncultured Eubacteriales bacterium | reverse complement strand
TGGTCAAAATGCCCGTGAGTCAGCAGTACGGCCCGGACCTCACGGCCTTCCAGCGCTTTGAGGATCCTGTCTCCGTCCCCGCCCGGGTCCACCACCAGAGCCGAACGCCCGTCCTCGTCCCCGAAAACGAGATAGCAGTTGGTGCTCACTTCACCTACCGAAAGACATCTGATCAAAACAGGCCTCCGTCAGAACGTTTTGCGCGAGTCGATGAGCAGCGTGACCGGGCCGTCGTTCACCAGGGATACCTCCATATGGGTGCGGAACACACCGGTCTCCACCGTCAACCCTTCCCCGCGGATGAGTTCGCAGGTCTTCAGGTACAGTTCGTTGGCCCTCTCCGGCTGTTCCGCCCGGGTGAAGCCCGGCCGGTTCTGCCCCCGGGCGTCTCCCAAAAGGGTGAACTGGCTCACGCAGAGCACCTGCCCGTTCACGGCGGCACAGTTCAGGTTCATCTTGCCCTGATCGTCCTCGAAGATGCGCAGCCGCGCGATCTTCTGCGCCATATAGGCCGCGTCCTTTTCCGTGTCTCCGGTCTCGACCCCCAGGAGCACCATGAGCCCCTGCCCGATCGCGCCGGTCTTCACGCCCTCGGACAGGACTTCCGCCCGGCTCACCCGCTGCACCACCGCTCTCATTGCGCCTTACCTCCCGATCTGTCGGATCACATGCCCGCTTCGAGGGCCTTCATCTTTTCTTCCTGCTCACGGAGCGCAAGGGCGTCGATGATCTCGTCCAGGTCCCCGTCCAGCACCTCGTCGATCTTGTAGAGCGTCAGATTGCAGCGGTGATCCGTCACCCGGCCCTGGGGAAAATTATAGGTGCGGATCCGCTCGTTGCGCTCCCCGCTGCCCACCTGTTCGCGCCTGTTCTGGGCGTACTCGGAATCCTTCTGTCCCTGATAGAGGTCCACCAGCCGGCTCCGAAGCACCTTCAAGGCCTTTTCCTTGTTTTTCAGCTGGCTCTTCTCATCCTGGCAGGTGACCACCAGGCCGCTGGGCAGATGGGTGATCCGCACAGCCGAATCCGTCCGGTTGATATACTGTCCGCCGTGTCCCGACGCCCGATAGGTATCGATGCGCAGATCCTCATTGCGGATCTCCACCTCCACCTCTTCCGCTTCCGGCAGCACGGCCACCGTCGCGGTGGAGGTGTGGATGCGGCCGCCCGCCTCGGTGACAGGCACCCGCTGCACCCGGTGGACACCGCTCTCATATTTGAGCCGGGACCAGGCGCTGCCGCCGGAGAGCATCACCACAGCCTCCTTGACGCCCTTGAGTTCCGTCTCGGTGATATCGATCACCTCATACTTCATCCGGTGACGCTCGGCGTAGCGCTGGTACATGCGCAGGAGGAGCCCCGCGAAGAGCGCCGCCTCGTCGCCCCCGGCGGCGGGGCGGATCTCCACGATGACGTTCCTGTCCGCGTTGGGGTCTCTGGGGAGCAGCATCATTTTGAGTTCCCGTGTCTGCCTGTCCCGGAGCGCTTCGAGCTCCCCGAGCTCCTCGGCCGCCATATCCGCCATATCCGGATCCTTGAGCATCTCGCGGGCCTGCAGGATCTCATCGGAGGTCTTGCGTGCCTGCCGCCAGGCGGTCACGATCCCCTCCAGCTCGCTGATCTCCCTGATGACCGACCGGTATCTCTCCACATCGGCGATCACGTCCGGCTGGGCAGCGGCCACGTTCAGCTCCTCAAAGCGCGCTTCCATGGCGTTCAGTTGATTATCGATCACAAAAACCCCTTCCCCGGACGCCCCGCAGGTGTCCGGACACATCCCTGATCAGCCCGGTATCCTCAAACCGGGGACTTATCCGCTCCTGAAGAAGACCGGCCTGGTCTTCCGCGCATTCCAGACAGAGCGCTCCGCCCGGGCGCAGGGCCCAGCCGAGGCCGCGCAGGATCCGCCGGTACAGGTCCAGCCCATCCTCCCCGCCGTCAAGGGCCAGGCGCGGCTCCCGCTTCACTTCCCGGTCAAGGCCGTCAAGGGCCCTCCGGGGGATGTAGGGCGGATTGGACACGATCAGGTCGAATCTCTCCCCGGGCACGGCATCGAACAGGTCGCCCAGCCTGACGGTGACACGCGCCCCCAGACGGGCGGCGTTTTCCTCCGTCAGGGCAGCCGCCTCGGGGCTTATGTCCGCGCAGGTCACCCGGAGCGAAGGAAACTTCAGGCTCATCTCGATACCCAGGATACCGCTGCCCGCGCACAGGTCCAGTACATCGTGTGTACCGGTCGTCACCAGGGCGGCGGCCGCTTCACACACGGCTTCCGTGTCGAACCGGGGGATCAGCACGCCCGGCCGCACCCTGTACATATGACCGTAAAAGGGAGCCTCCCCCAGGATGTACTGCAGGGGCTCCCCTTCCGCCCGGCGGCGGATGAAAGACGAGTATATCGAGAACTGTTCCTCCGGGACCGTTTCCCCGCCCCGGAAGATGAGCCTGAGCCGGTCCTCCTCAAGGACCGCGGCCAGGAGCGCTCCGGCGTCGTGATCGGCACCGGGCACCCCGGCCTCACGAAGAAGGGCCCGTCCCCGGGTCAATAGTTCCCGGACCGTCATGCGCAGCCGGTCAGGGCGTCCACCTGCTCCCTGGTGAGGACCACCCAGCCCTCCGGCGTTTCTTCGCCGTCGGGCAGCCCGTTCAGCGCGGTCTTCATGGAGATGATGGCCACCTGGAGCATCTCGTCCGTGGGCGGCTGCGTGGTCAGGCGCTGCATCTGCAGCCCGGGCCAGCGCAGAGCGCGCACCAGGGCGCCGTCGTGATGGGCCAGGCCCTTGAGGGCTTCATAGGAGATGCCCGCGATGCAGGGCAGCAGGATGAGGCGGCTCAGCACGCGCACCAGATAATGAGCGCCCAGATCGTACCCCGTCAGGAGCAGCACCAGCACGTCGATGACGGAATAAAAGATGATGCTCAGGAAAAACGTGATGAACAGGAAGCTGGTCCCGCAGCGGGGATGCAGCCTGGAAAAGCCCTGGGCGTTCTGAGGCGTCAGGGGCTTCCCGTTTTCGTTGCAGTACACGGTCTTGTGCTCCGCGCCGTGATACTGGAAAGTGCGGTGCATGTCCGGGATCTTGCCGGCGAAATGGATATATCCCACCAGGATCAGGATCCTGAGGATACCGGAGCACAGGTTCTTCAGCAGAAGCATGCCCCCGGTCGCGTTGGCGGGGAACAGGGTGATGATCACATTGGGAAACAGCACGAACAGGCCGATCGAGAGCGCCACACCCAGGACCATGGCCACGCCCATCACGATCTTTTCCACGGACTTGCCGAAGACCTTGCTGAGCCAGAGCTCGAATTTCGTGGGTTTTTCCTCCTCGAGCCCCAGCATGTTCGTGGAGTCCGTCAGCACGCGCATGCCCAGGGCCATCATCTGCACCATGTTGACGCTGCCGCGGATAAAGGGCAGACCCATCCAGTGATGCTTTTTGCCCGGGGCTTCGTACTGCTCGCGCTTGACCACCACATCCCCGTTCTCCCGGCGGACCGCCACGGCGATGGCGTCCGGCGCTTTCATCATCACGCCCTCCAGGACGGCCTGCCCGCCGATATCGGCCCTGGGACAGATATTCTCGCTCATTGAATCTCCTCCAGAAATAAACAGTTAAAGAAAAAGCAGCAGGCTTTGCCATGCTGCTTTATCAGGCATATTACATGCCAAAGCGCTTCTTGAACCGCTCCGCACGTCCGCCGGAATCAACGGCCTTCTGCTTACCGGTGTAAAAAGGATGGCAGTTGGAGCAGATTTCGACCTTCAGCTCGGGCTTGGTGGAGCCGGTCTCGAAGGTGGCACCGCAGACGCAGCGCACGATCGCCTTATGGTACTTGGGATGGATCTTCTCTTTCATGACACTCACCTTTCTTTGGCATATCCCTGACGGATTCATGGCTGCCATACCATGAGCCGCGCGGCCGGAAGCATTAAAGCCGCTCAGCCATAATATCACACTTCCGATCGATTTGCAACAGGAAGATTTCCGGGGCTTACGGCCGGATCAGTAGTTTTCCTTCATCTCGATGTCGGTATAGCGCTTCAGGCCCGTACCGGCGGGGATGAGCTTGCCGATGATGACGTTCTCCTTCAGGCCCAGCAGCGGATCGCTCTTGCCCTTGATGGCCGCTTCGGTCAGCACGCGGGTGGTCTCCTGGAAGGAAGCCGCGGACAGGAAGCTCTCCGTGGCGAGGGCCGCCTTGGTGATGCCCAGCAGGATGCGCTTGGCTTCGGCGGGACGCCCGCCGTTCATGAGCACCTTCTCGTTGGCGTTCTCAAAGTTGAAGATGTCCACCAGGGAGCCGGGGAGCAGGTCGGAATCGGCGCTGTCCTCCACGCGGACCTTCTGGAGCATCTGGCGCACGATGATCTCGATGTGCTTGTCGGCGATCTTAACGCCCTGGGAGTGATAGACGGAAAGGACTTCTTTGAGCAGGTATTCCTGCACCGCCTTGACACCCAGGATCCTGAGCAGATCATGGGGATTGATGGAGCCTTCGATCAGCTCATCGCCGGCGGCCACATGCTGGCCTTCCTCGACCTTGACCCGGGAGCCGTAGTTGATCTGGTAGCTCTTCTTCTCGGCGGCGTCCTCGTCGCTGGTGATCACGATCTCACGCTTGCGCTTGCTCTCCACGATGGACACGGTACCGGTGATCTCCGCCAGGACCGCGTCGTGCTTGGGCTTGCGGGCCTCGAAGAGCTCCTCCACGCGGGGAAGACCCTGAGTGATGTCTTCCGCGCTGGCCACGCCGCCGGTGTGGAAGGTACGCATGGTCAGCTGGGTGCCGGGCTCACCGATGGCCTGGGCCGCGATGATGCCCACAGCCTCACCGATATCCACCAGGCCGCCGTGGGCCAGGTTCATGCCGTAGCAGTGAGCGCACACGCCGCTCCTGGTCCGGCAGGACAGGGGCGAACGGACGATC
>CACZOZ010000035.1:0-7138 GCA_902782865.1 uncultured Eubacteriales bacterium | reverse complement strand
TGACCGCTGCCGCGTTGATCCACGATGTGACCGCTTCAGCTTTTTTGACTGCCGCCGCTTGTCAATCAAAGCTGAAGCGGTTATAATGTTATTTGTAAATTTTTTAGGATGGAGCATTATTATGGAAAACGAAACAAGATCCAATTTTATCTGGGACGCGATCGATAAGGATCTCGAAGAGGGACGCTATACGGAGATCCATACCCGTTTTCCTCCCGAACCGAACGGCTATCTGCACATCGGTCATTGCAAAGCTCTGATCATGGATTTTCTGACCGCCGAAAGGTATGGCGGAAAATGCAATCTGAGGTTTGACGATACAAATCCCGCCAAGGAAGATACGGAATATGTTGAAGCGATCAAACGCGATATCCATTGGCTCGGCTTCGACTGGACCGGCGGTGAGTACTACGCATCCGATTATTATGATAAGTGCTATGAGATCGCCGAGGACTGGATCAAAAGGGGCCTGGCTTACGTCGACGAGCTCAATAAGGATGAGATGCGTGAATATCGCGGGACTCTGACAGAGCCGGGGAAAAACAGCCCCTGGCGGGACCGTCCCTGGGAGGAGAGCCTGGACCTTTTCCGCCGCATGAAAGCGGGAGAGTTCCCCGAAGGCAGCAAAACGCTCAGAGCCAAGATCGATATGGCATCTCCCAATATCGTCATGCGCGATCCCGCGATGTACCGTATCCTGTATAAGGAGCATTGGCGCACCGGCAGCAAATGGTGCATTTATCCGATGTACGACTTTTCCCATCCGATCGGTGACGCGCTGGAAGGGATCAGCCATTCGATGTGTTCCCTGGAATACGAGATCCACCGCCCGCTTTACGACTGGGTGGTCGAAAAGAGCGCCAATATGCTTCCCGCCCGGCCGAGGCAGCTGGAGTTTTCCCGTTTGAACATCACGCAGACGGTCATGAGCAAGCGGTATCTGCGCCAGCTGGTGGAGGGCAAATACGTGTCCGGATGGGACGATCCCCGGATGCCTACCCTGTCCGCGATGCGCCGCCGCGGTTACACGCCCCAGGCCATCCGCCGCTTCGTCGACGTGATCGGTATGAGCAAAGCGGATTCAACGGTGGATTTTGCGCTGCTTGAGCACTGCGTCCGTGATGATCTCGGTGACAAGGCGTTAAGGGCCATGGCTGTTCTCGACCCGCTGAAAGTGGTATTCACCAATTGGCCCGAAGGAACGACGAAGGCCGTGACGCTGGAAAACCATCCGGATCATCCCGAAGCCGGGACCCGCGAGATCCTTTTCGGACGGGAGATCTGGATCGACAGGGATGACTTCATGGAAGTTCCCGTGAAGAAATACCAGAGGATGTTCCCGGGCAATGAAGTCCGTTTAAAGGGAGCCTATATCGTTCGCTGCGATGAGTGTGTGAAGGACGAGGACGGCAACGTCACCGAGGTCCGCTGCACCGTCGATCTCGACTCTTTCTCCGGCAGCGCGGGGGCTGACAGAAAGATCAAAGGAAAGACCCTCCACTGGGTCCCTGCCGATGGCAGCATCGCCATTGAAGCGCGCCTGTATGACCCGCTGCTGAGCGAAGAGATGCCCGACGGCGAAGAGGAAGAGAACGATAAAAAAGACTTTATCTCCCGCCTGGCTCCGAACAGCCTGCGCGTGATGCACGGCTATGCCGAAAGCGTGGTGGCCGACGCGGAATGCGGCACTGTTTTCCAGTTCCTTCGCACCGGTTATTTCTGCAAAGATCCGGATTCCACGCCCGATATGCCGGTTTATAACAGGACTGTCGGTCTGCGCGATACTTTCTCCAAACAGACCAAGTGATACTTCAGGAGGATCCAACCATGCTTGTTCGCACCCGATTTGCCCCCAGCCCCACCGGTTTCATGCACCTTGGCGGGCTGAGGAGCGCTCTGTACGGTTACTTATTCGCCCGAAAAAACAACGGTTCTTTTATCCTGCGCATCGAGGATACGGACCAGGAAAGATACGTGGAAGGCGCCACGCAGGTGATCTATGACACACTGCGGGACTGCGGCATGGATTGGGATGAAGGCCCCGATGTGGGCGGTGATTACGGGCCTTATATCCAAAGTGAACGCAAAGCTCTGTATCTGCCCTACGCGAAGCAGCTCGTGGAATCCGGCCATGCCTATTACTGCTTCTGCACCAAAGAAGAGCTGGAAGAACGACGCGAAGCGGCGGAAGCGCGGGGAGAGATCTTCAAGTACGACAAGCACTGCCTGAACCTGTCCAAAGAAGAAGTCCAGAGGAAGCTGGATGCCGGGATCCCGTACGTGATCAGGCTGAACGCTCCCACGGAAGGCGAGACCTCCTATCATGACGAGGTCTTCGGGGATATGACCTTTCCCAACGAATCCCTGGACGACATGATCCTGATCAAGCAGGACGGCATGCCGACCTACAATTTCGCCAACGTCATCGATGACCATCTGATGAACATCACTCATGTGATGCGCGGCATGGAGTATCTGTCCTCCACACCGAAGTACAATCTGCTCTATAACGCCTTTGGCTGGGAGATCCCCAAATATATCCATATGCCTCCCGTCATGCGCGACGAGCACCATAAGCTTTCCAAGAGGGACGGGGACGCCTACTATTCCGATTTCATCGCGAAGGGGTTCCTGACAGAGGCTATCGTGAACTATCTGGCTCTTGTGGGCTGGAATCCCGGAACGGATCAGGAATTCTTTACCATGCAGGAACTGATCGACGCGTTCGATATCCACAGGATCAATAAATCCCCCGGGATATTCGATCCCAATAAACTGGAATGGATGAACAGCCAGTATATCGCCAGGATGGACTTTGAAAAGTACCTGGCGATGGCGGCACCGTGGTTCGATAAAGTCCTTGCGGGAAGGAATATCGACTATCGGCGCCTGGCTGAACTGATGCAGAGCAGGACGGACATTTTCAGCCGCATCCCAGAGAAGATCGCTTTCCTTGCCGAAATGCCCGATTATGACACGGCGATATTCTTCAATAAAAAGCAGAAGAGCGACGTTGACGTCGCGCGGGAAGTGCTTCCACGGCTTCTTCCCGTTCTTGAAGGGATCGGCGAATGGACCGAGCAGAATATCCACGACACCGTCCTCGGGAAGATCGCCGAGTGGGGGAGGAAGAACGGCTCGGTCCTGTGGCCCATGCGCATCGCCATTTCGGGCCTTGAGAGCACTCCGGGAGGAGCCTTTGAGATCGCATACCTCCTCGGAAAGGAAGAGACCCTGCGCCGGCTGGACAGATCCATCGCCAAACTGAATTAAAGATGACCATATGAAAAACCGAAATAATTGAAAGGAGCGCATATATGAAATCCGTAACCATCAGGCTCAACTACGCGGAAGAAGTCAAGACCTTTGTCAACACGGTCAACCGTTATCCCTATGAAATGGACCTCCGCTCCGGCCGTCACGTCGTCGACGCCAAATCGATCCTGGGCATTTTTTCACTGGACCTGAGCAAGCCGATCAGTCTGGACATCTACTCCGATGATTGTGATGCCCTGATCCAGGACATCCAGCAATTCGTGGATCAATAACATTTCTGATTTCTCTGTTCGGAAAAGGGAGCGGTCGGTATGCGCTTTTTCTCAGAGCTGTTTCAGAACAAGACCCTGTTCTGTGTATCGACGGCCTGGTTCGTCGCTCAGGCCATCAAGATACTGATACAGGGGATCAGGGATAAGGACTGGAGCTTCAGATACTTCTTCAATTCCGGAGGCATGCCGTCCTCGCACAGCGCTTCCGTGGCGGCGCTGGCTGTGATGGTCGGGTACTGCGAGGGTTATGATTCTCCTGTTTTCGCCGCAAGCGTCCTGATGATGTTCATCGTGATGTATGACGCCGCCGGTGTCCGGCGCGAAACAGGCCGGCAGGGAAAGGCCCTGAACAGTCTGGCGGATTTTTTCAAGCTCGAGGATGAACTGATCCCGGCGAAAGGATTGAAGGAGCAGGTGGGCCATTCTCCTCTGCAGGTCATTGCCGGAGGGCTTCTCGGCGTGCTCTGCGCCGTACTTTTCATCATTTTCTGATCAATGATCACGGAGGATGCGTTATGTTTGGTTTCAGGCCGGATGGAAGAAGGATCGGCGATATCGATCCTATCGTAAAGATCACGCCCTATCTGATGCCGATGCGCTGTGATGCCATGGTGTTCCTTCAGCATAAAGTGGATTTCGAAATGCTGACCCGCTATATCGCAGAACAATCCGAGAAAGGCGAAAAGATCACTTACATGCAGATCATCATCGCCGCTTTCGTCAGGGCGATCAGCCAGCATCCCGAAGTGAACCGTTACATCATGAACAAGCAGTATTACAGCCGCAACAACTGTACGGTCTCCTTTACGCTGCTCAAAAACCCCAAAAACGCCGATGACGGCGAAACGACGGTAAAGATCAAATTCGATCCCACAGATACTCTGTATGACGTTCGGGACCGTATGAATCTCGCGGTGGAAGAAAACCGCGGTGTCGGCCACATGAACTTTGAGGACAAGCTCGTAAAAGTTGTTTTTTCCATCCCGCTCCTGCCGCAGATCATCGTGGGTCTCGTGCGTCTGCTCGACAGATACGGGCTTTGTCCCGGAGCGCTGCTTGACAGCCTTCCGTTTCACACCAGCATGTTCATTACGAACAACGCATCCATCGGCCTGCATCACGTCAATCATCACATCTATAACTTCGGTTCCACCAGCATGTTTTTCGGCATGGGCACTGTGGAAAAAATAGCCGTTGTGGAAAAAGGGCAGGCCAGGATGAAGCGTTACCTGCCCATCGGTATCACTGTCGATGAGCGCATCACTTCTGGTGCGCACTTCGCCCGGTTCTTCACGACGATGAACCGTCTTCTCAACGATCCGGCGGCCCTGGAGACCCCTCCGGAAAAAGTCCTGTTTGATCCTAAAGTCACCTATCAGGTCCCCAAACCCGAAAAAAGATCAGAAGTGTAACGGAGGTCTGTCATGGAAGCTTATCAGAAAGCTGCATTGGATTTCATTCAGAATGAAGGCCAGTTTCATCTGGGCGGTATTCCCACGGAACAGTCCAACCCGATCACCCGCGGATTGAGCGGAAAGATCAAAAAAAGCACCGCGGACGGCGTCAGGATGATCTTCGAGGCGGACCGGATGATCCCCGAAGTCTCTGAAAAGATCTTCAGGAGCGATGAGTTCGGCCTCCTTATGAAAGATATACGCCGCTGCATGGAAGACGGACATCGGGTCCATTTCTCTTCGGTCGGCGCGAGCGGACGCATGGCTCTTCAGCTCGATTCTTTCTGGCGTATGTTCTGGCAGGAACTGATCCCCAAGCTCCCGTGGCGCGCGGAAGAATTCCAGAAGCTCGCCGCCTGCACCAACAGTTTTATGACAGGCGGAGACCGTGCCTGTGTTCGCTCGGTCGAGAATTATGAGGACTACCAGACCTTCGGCGCGCAGCAGACAGTGGACAGCGGCGCGGTCCCAGGAGACGTCATGGTCGTTCTGGCCGAATGCGGCCTTTCATCCAGCACGATCGGATCGGCTGTCAAGGCTGACGATATGGGGATCTCGACCTACTACTTTTACTACAACCCCAAGGATATCCTGTGCCGGTACCTTGAGAGAGCGCGTAAAGTATTCTCTCATGAAAACATCAAGTTTATCCCGATGTTCGCGGGGAATATGGCTGTCGCGGGTTCCACCCGCATGCAGGTGACCACGATCGAGCTTCTGCTCGCCGGCGCCGCGCTTGAAGCTTCTGCAATGGGCTATCTCAGGGACCACCTTTCTCCCGATGAGCTTCGGGTGATCGGAGCGGGCGCTTTCGAACCCGTCGAATACAGCGCCCTGTTCTCCTCCCTCAGTGAACAGCTCAAGAGCCGGGAAGCTCTGGACGGCATTTCCAAAGCGATCGAGATCGAGACCGATACCTACACCCAAAAGGGCCTTATCACTTACTGCACGCACAGCTACCTTCAGGATATCCTCACGGATACGACCGAGCGCCAGCCCACTTTCACGCTGCCGCCTTTCAGGACGAACGACGATCATGTCAGCCCGCTGTCCTGGGCTTATGCGAAGGATCCGCTCTATCCCTCATCTGTCGCCTGGAGCCACATCATCAGACGGCCGCTCAAAGGGATCGAATGGAGCAGGGAAGATTACATCAGGCTGGGGGCCAGCGACAGCATCGTCGATAATCCCCCGAAGATCGGCGATGACGCCTTGCTCAAATACGATATCGGCAGTGAAGATGATCCCTCCAGATACAGCCAGCATCCTTCCGGACTGATGCTCGTGGATGTTGACGGGCTCAGCGCAGATGACGGATGTGTGCGTTGGTTCAACGAAAACAGGGCCAAATTTGACCGGGGCATCGTTTTCCGTCTTGGCAGGATCCCGGAAGAAGCCATTGAAGCGGGGGAGATCAGGGTGCCCATCGATATGCCCCATACTCTGATGGATATCATGACGCATGTCATGGTCAAGCTCGTATTCAACGCCCTTTCTACCGGCACCATGGCGAAAATGGGCCGCATCTGGAGCAACTGGATGATCCAGGTGCTGCCTACGAACAAAAAACTGATCGACCGTTCGACTCGGATCATCGCAGAGCTTGCTCATGTCCCGTACGAGCGGGCCTGTGAGGAGTTTTTCAAGAGTTATCTGGGAAGATCGCCGGAAGAGGAGTACCGTGAAAGCTATGTGGTCGAAAGCCTGAGACGGCTGGGCGTCGATCCCGATGCCGACGATTGACCGCGGCTCGATCCTGTTGATGCGTCAGCAGCCCGTATTCAGCGGGCTGCTTTTTTTTGAACAAAATAATAAAAAAACACTTGCATTTATCAATTAAAAGTGGTAGTATAGCAAATGCCGCAAGGCACCATGCGCCCTTAGCTCAGCTGGATAGAGTGTTTGACTACGAATCAAAAGGCCGAGGGTTCGAATCCCCCAGGGCGCGCCAATCTCCTGAGTTAACACTCAGGGATGGGGCATTAGCACAGTTGGTAGCGCGCGACATTCGCATTGTCGAGGTCAGCGGTTCGAATCCGCTATGCTCCACCACTGAAAGTCCTGTCATGAAAATGACCAGGGCTTTTTTGTTTGCCCGACTGAAGGCTCATGATATCCCGACCTTGCCGATCCCGA
>CACZOZ010000034.1:0-5018 GCA_902782865.1 uncultured Eubacteriales bacterium | reverse complement strand
TGGAATACGGCCGGGCCGCCGCCGCTTCCCTGGTGCTGTTCGCGGTCATCCTGGCGTTCACCATGGTCCAGCGCTTCATCCAGCGCAAGTGGACCTATGATTAAGGGAGGTGTGAGAATATGAAAAACGATAAGAACAACCGCCTCCTGGGAACGCTGCTCCTGATCGCCGGCTGCGTGATCCTGGTCGTTTCCTTCATCCTGTTCATGAATTATTCCGCCAAAACACCTCAGGACCTTTTGATGAATGACGAGATCCGTACCGCGCGGGCCGCGGCGGAGCGGGAGGAAGCGGCGAAGGATCTGGATCTTTTACAGAAGCGTCTGCCTTCGGTGATCGCTTATTACCGCAAAGTCGACGAGGGCCGCACATCGTTCTTTGAGGCCATGAAGGCGGAGGCGGACGAGGGCACCGTCTCGGATCAGGCCTGGAACACCGTCCGCGGCATGCGCTCCATCTCCGGCACCGAGGAAGAGGTCCAGCACATCTACAATATCCAGAACCTGACCACCCTTGTCAAAACATCCGAGAGGAACGCCGAGGCCCTGGAGAAAGCCATCGGCACCGGGGACAATTCCGGCAGCTTCTCCATGTTCCTCGCGAAGCTCTCCGACGCGGCGTGGATCGTGATCATGCTCTTCGGCGCGCTGTGCATCGCCGCCGGGCTGTATCTCAACCACTCTCACACCACCAAGCATGTGCTCAGCCAGTGCCTGCTGTATCTCCTTTTGTTCATCGGCGCGTTCATCATGGTGTTCCCGTTCTACTGGATGATCTCCTCGTCCCTCAAGACGCGCATCGAGGTCAACAAGTTCCCGCCGCTCTTCGCCCCGGGCAACTGGCTGAATTTCGAGAACTACCGCATCGCCTTCCAGCAGGCGCCTTTCGCGAGGTACTTCCTCAACTCGGTGATCGTGTGCGTCTTCAGCGTGATGCTGGTGACCTTCACCACCATCCTGGGCGCTTTCGCCTTCACCCGGCTCAAGTTCCCCGGCAGGGAGCTGATCTTCTCCGGCCTGCTCAGCCTGATGATGCTGCCCTTTGAGATGCTGGTGATCACCAACTTCTCCACCATCATCACCTTAGGGCTCCGGGATACCCTGGCGGCCCTGGTGGCGCCGTTCATCTCCTCGATCTTCTACACCTACATCATGCGCAATTTCTTCATGTCCATCCCCGAGAGCCTCTACTGGTCCGCACGGGTGGACGGCTGCAGCAACTGGCGCTACCTGTGGAAGGTCATGGTGCCCATCGCCCGGCCCTCTCTGGTCACGGTGGTGCTATTGAACGCGCTGGCCAGCTGGAACAGCTTCATGTGGCCGCTGCTGGTCATCACGTCCACCAGCAACCGGACGCTGCCCTTCGGCCTCTACGCCTTCACTACCGAGGCCGGCTCCTTCCAGGAGCTGATCATGTCCGCGTCCACCGTGGTGGTGGCCCCGATGATCATCCTGTTCCTCTTCGCCCGGAACCAGATCCTGCGCGGTGTCGCCAGGGGCGGTGTGAAGGGCTGATATCGAGAAACGGATATCCGGACCGACCGGGAAGAGCCCGCGTGCCTGAGGCGCGCGGGCTCTTCTTGATGGGCCGGATTTGCATATAGACATAGAATGTGCTATCATTCAGCCGTGAAAGGTGGGATACTCTTGAAAGGAACAGAATGGATGGGGCGGTACCGTCAGTTTGTTTTTGAACTGTCCCGTCATGCTAATCAGAGCGTTCGGTTCATGACCGACAGGCGTTTGAGGGGGGACAGTGATTTCCCCTGCTTCCAGGCCTGGCAGGTGCTTGAGTATATCGTTGAACACCCTGAGGGTATGGACAACATGCGCGTGGTCGCGGATGCACTGGGGATATCCAAGAGCTCATTGACAAAATACACGCGTGAACTCTGCGACCTGGGGTATATCAGGAAATACAAAAGTACTGATAATCAAAAAAACATCATCCTCAGGGCGACCGAAGAGGGGATCCTGTTTTATGCTCATGGCGCGGAAAAAATCATGCTCCCGGTCTTTGAGCCGCTGTTCAGCGAACTGGATGAGATCCCGCAGGTGTATCTGGACGTGTTCGTGAACGCTCTCGCGCGTCACAACCAACGCCGCGAGGTTCGACCGGACATGAAACTGGTCGCGATCGATGACCCCAAAGGCTCTGCCGAATAAGGCAGGGCTTTTTTTTGTCCGGACCAGGTCGATCAAATATAACATTGACTTTTCTTATGAGTGATAATATAATCAAAACAAACGAAATCGTTCGAGCACAAACAAAAGTCCGCGCCAAAGGCCCGACGATCCACGAGGACCGTTTACGGGATGCCCGGAGGAGGAACTGCGATAAGCTCTGAACGATACGATCAGAAAAGATCGGGAGAACTCGATCAAAAAGGAGGCGCTACATGGAGAAAAACGGTACATTTTCCCTGCAGACCAGGGAAGGGTGCAAGCGATGGCTTGCCATCCTGTTCGCTCTTGTCATGGTGTTCAGCTGTATTGCACAGCTGTTGTCTTCCTCCGGGAACCGTGTCAAAGTGGAAAACGTGACATTCGATATGCGCGGCGCGGAGATCAACGGCGATCTCTACTATCCCGCGGGCGTGACGGATGAGCAGAAATATCCCGCTGTGATCCTGGCGCCCGGTGCCGGCGTGGTGAAGGAGAACCTGCGGGGCCTGGCTGAGGAACTGGCGCGCCGGGATTATGTGGTATTGAATGTCAATCCTTACGGCAACGGTCTGAGCGAAACGCCTGTGTATAATGAGAACGACATGGGCCCGGACCAGTTCAATATTTTTGGTACGCCCCTTGGCGTACTGGATGCGGTGGACTTTGTGCGCACGATGGAATTCGTCGACCATACCCGCATCGGTCTGTCCGGCCATTCCCAGGGTTCCCGCCGCACGGGCTATGCCGCCCTGATGGACTGCGGATACTATACTTTCAACGATGTGCTCCTCATCCTGCTTCATGACACCTTTGCGCTGGATATCAGTGAGGAGGATATCAGCGCCGATGCCGACACGATTGCCGCCGAACGGCTCACGCCCGAGGCGCTGACGGTATACCGGCAGTTGAAAGAAAAGTACGCTGCGGATTATGAGACCATGACACGCTCACTGTGCCTGCTGGGGTCCACGGCGCAGTACTGCAACCCGGTACAGACCGTCGACGTGGCCGGCCATGAAGTGAAGCGCACCTGCAAGGTCAACATGGGCATCATCAACGGCACCTACGATTTCGGCTATGTCGGGTTCAACAACGCCGCGGATACCAAAGCCGCCTGGTACATCCCGGAGGCGGAGGACATCGTGGACGAAGGTTACTACGCACTGGATGATCTTACCGGCACGAGCAAGCTGATCGGCCAGTTCCGCAAGGATACCATCCTCAACAACGAGGAGCTGGCGAAAGCGATCGCCGATCGTTCGCTGCGTATCGTGATGCAGAGCCCGGTGACCCATTCCGCTGAGTTCTTCACCAGAAAGACATTCGCGAAAGTGGTCGATTTCTTCAATCAGACGCTGGACCAGAATGCCGGCAGCGGTGCCACTCCGGAAAGTGCGATCACATTCCACTGGCGTGAACTGATGAACCTCCTCGCGACCTTCGCGATGCTGGGCATGCTGATCCCGTTCATCGCTCTGTTCCTGCTTGACAGGCGTTATGCGGGCATCCGCGGCCAGACCGCTGATGACGACAAGAAGGATCAGCCCTGGGTGGTTTGCCTGATCACGCTGCTCTCTGTGGGCGTCGGTTTCCTGGCACTTTATCTGGCGAGCGGCGGAAAGACCATCTTCTCCTTCAAGGCGAACCTCACCTATCCGCTGATGCTGACCTGCTGGACCACGGTCCATCTGACGGTCTGGCTGGCGGTGCTTGCTCTGGTCCCGATGGCCGTGTATCTGGTCTGCACGAGAAAGTTCAAAAATTTCCTGAGCTTCCTGAAGGCCCAGTTCACTGTCGGCATCATGAATATCCTGCGCAGTGTATTCATCGGCATCGCGTTCGTCGCCGCGGCTTATCTGGTGCTTGAGGTCATCGAGTACTTCTTCCAGCAGGATTTCCGCTGGTTCATGACGGCGTACACGATGCTCAAGGCCAACCACTGGTGGTATGTGCTCACCTATGCTATTCTGCTGCTGCCCTTCTTCCTGGTCATTTCCTTCGGTGTCAACTACGTGTCCGACCGGACGCTGCAGGGCCGCAAGCCCTGGATGGATCTTTTGATCACCGTTCTGGTGAACAGTGTGGGCCTCTGGCTTTGCTGGCTGCTGACCGTGATCTTCCTCCACACAGGCGTCACGAAAGGATACGCGTTCTGCAACTTTATCCTGACGTACGGCGCCCTGGTCACCGTTCCGATCAATGTGTTTATCCTGCGGGCCAGCTATCAGAAGACCCGTACGATCTGGACCGGTGCCGTGATCTGCGCTCTCATGGTGGCCTGGCTGCTGGTGAGCACCTCGGGCATGAACGGCATGTATATCCCCCAGAGCTGGTTCAGTATCTTCCTCGGAAGGTGACCGTTTTTCCGCTCATATGAAAAGAAACGGATCTTCTGTTTAGGAAGGTCCGTTTCTTGTCATGGGCCCGCGGGATGGCAAAGTCCGGCGGGTCTTTTTCTTATTTCTCCGCCGCCTGCTTCATCTCCGCCGCTTCGATAGCCCTCTTGTTCACCTCTTCGGGGGTGTGGTAGGTGGGCACCACGTCCATCAGGGCCTGCTTCACCGCGCGGTTGCTCTGGGTCTCGAGCGCCTCACGCAGCACGTTCAGTTTCTCATCGATCTCTTCTTCGCTCAGGGGCTTGTCCCGCTCCACGAAGATCTTTTTATTCTCTGTCTCGGCCAGTTCTTCCGTTTTGATCAGCAGCTCCTCATACAGCTTTTCTCCGGGCCGCAGGCCGGTCTCCACGATATCGATGTCCTTGTAGGGCTCAAGGCCGCTCAGGCGGATCATGTTCTCCGCCAGGTCCAGGATCTTCACGGGCTTGCCCATATCCAGCACGTACAGTTCGCCGTT
>CACZOZ010000033.1:0-3924 GCA_902782865.1 uncultured Eubacteriales bacterium | reverse complement strand
TCGGGGACTCGAACCCAGGACCGGCCGGTTATGAGCCGGCTGCTCTAACCAACTGAGCTAAGGGTCCGCAGTGACTCCACCGGGAATCGAACCCGGGTTACCGCCGTGAAAGGGCGATGTCTTGACCTCTTGACCATGGAGCCATTCAATTTTACAGCGACGCTTATATTACCATAGCTTTCAGGAAAAAGCAAGCGGAAGTTTGGATCTAAGCACAAAAATTTGTGCTTAGATCTCCCGCAGCTTTTTCGCCAGTTCGGAAGCGGAGGCTTCGTCGCGGCAGATCACCAGAATGGTGTCGTCTCCGGCGATGGTGCCCAGCACGCCGGCCCAGTCCAGGCCGTCCATGGTGGCGCAGATGGCCTGGGCCATGCCGGTGTAGGTATGGACCACCACCTGGTTCAGGGCATTGGCCACGCTGACCGCGCTGTCGCGGTAGATGGAATAAAACTTATGGGAGATCTCGTACTTTTCGCGGGATTTGGCGACCTGATAGCGGTAAGTGCCGTCGGGCCCCACGCTCTTTACCAGGTGCATTTCCTTGATGTCGCGGGAGATGGTAGCCTGGGTGACCTGAAATCCCATGTCGATCAGTCTGTCCCGCAGGTCGTTCTGGGTGGAGATATCCTCCGCGGAGATCAGATGCAGGATCGCTTCTCTTCTGTTGTTTGTACTTCTGGACGATTCAGCCATGATGTTGCTCCTCTGTTTGATGGTATGTTTTTTTGGATCCTTCGACTCCGCTGCGCTCCGCTCAGGATGACAGGGGGCGCTGCGCTCCGCTCAGGATGACAGGGGGCGCTGCGCTCCGCTCAGGATGACAGGGGAGTCGCTGCGCTCCGCTCAGGATGACGCTTTGATCGTTGTCATCCTGAGCAAAGCGAAGGATCTCCTCCCGCGGATCCCGGCAGGGTCCGCCTTCACCTGTTTTTGTCTTTATAACTTCTCCAGCGTATCGACGATGGGATCCAGCCAGGTCTGCTCCAGCTGGGAGATGGATCCGTGGTCCGCGAAGCGGGCGATGCGGGGATCGATGGGGATCTGCGCCGTCACGCCTACGTTGTGCTTCTTTGCCAAGGTCTCCACCTGGCTCTCGCCGAAGATCATGTGCCTGCTGTGGCAGTCAGGGCACTCATAATAAGCCATATTCTCCACGATGCCCAGCACCGGGATGTTCATCAGCTTGGCCATGTTCACGGCCTTCTCCACGATCATGGACACCAGCTCCTGGGGAGAGGTGACGATGATGATGCCGTCCACCGGCCGAGATTGGAACACTGTCAGCGGCACGTCGCCCGTTCCGGGAGGCATGTCCACCAGCATGTAGTCCACGGTCCCCCACATCACGTCGGTCCAGAACTGCTTGACGGTGCCTGCGATGACGGGACCGCGCCAGACCACCGGGTCACCGGCATTGTCCAGCAGCAGGTTCATGGACATGATGCGGGTGCCGTTGTCGGCGATCATCGGGGAGATCCCCTTCTCGCTGCCCGTGGGCTTGCCGTACAGGCCAAAGATGCGGGGGATGGAAGGGCCCGTGATGTCCGCATCCAGGATGGCGGTGTCAAAACCGCGCTCCGCCAGGCGGCAGGCCAGCAGGGAGGTGACCAAGGACTTGCCCACACCGCCTTTGCCACTTACCACGCCAATGACTTTCTTTACTTCGGAAAACTCGTTTGCAGCCGCATGCAGGTCCATCGGGGCCGTGCGGTCCGCACAGTTGGAAGCACAGCTTCCGCAGTCGTGATTACAGCTTTCGCTCATTGTATTCTCCTGTCAGTATCATTTGTATCCGCTGTTTACAGCGTGATCCTGTGATAGTTCTTCTTGCCGCGTCGGATCACCAGTCCGTCGCCGATCTCTTCCTTTTTGATGATGGCCTTTACGTCGGTGACCTTTTCTCCTCCCACGGTCACACCGCCCTGTTCCACAGCGCGGCGGGCTTCCGAACGGGTCGGGGTCAGGCCGGTCTTCACCAACACGCCCAACAGGTCGACGGCACCGTCGGTAAAGTCCTCTTCCGCCAGTTGGGTAGAGGGCATGTTGTCCGCATTGCCGCCGCCGGCAAACAGGGCCTTCGCAGAAGCTTCAGCCTTTTTGGCTTCTTCTTCCCCGTGGACCATGTTGGTCAGTTCATAGGCTAAGATCTCCTTGGCGCGGTTCAGCTGGCTTCCCTCCCACTTGTCCATCTCTTCGATCTGCTCTAACGGCAGGAAGGTCAGCATGCGGATGCATTTCATCACGTCGGCGTCGTCCACGTTGCGCCAGTACTGGTAGAACTCGTAAGGGGAAGTCTTGTTGGCGTCCAGCCACACGGCGTTGCCGGCGGTCTTGCCCATCTTCTTTCCCTGGGAGTCGGTCAGCAGGGTGATGGTCATTGCGTAGGCGTCCTTGCCCAGCTTTTTGCGGATCAGTTCCGTGCCGCCCAGCATGTTGCTCCACTGGTCGTCGCCGCCGAACTGCATGTTGCAGTCGTAGTGCTGGAACAGATAGTAGAAGTCGTAGGACTGCATGATCATATAGTTGAACTCAAAGAAGCTCAGTCCCTTCTCCATGCGCTGCTTGTAGCACTCCGCGCGCAGCATGTTGTTGACGGAAAAGTGCGGACCCACCTCACGCAGCACGTCCACGTAGTTTAAGTCCAGCAGCCAGTCGCCGTTGTTCACCATGATGGCCTTGTCCGGGCCGAACTCGATAAAGCGCTCCATCTGGCGGCGGAAGCACTCGGCGTTGTGGTCGATGTCTTCCTTGGTGAGCATCTTGCGCATGTCGGTACGGCCGGAGGGGTCGCCGATCATGGTGGTGCCGCCGCCGATCAGGGCAATGGGCTGGTTGCCCGCCTGCTGCAGGCGCTTCATCAGCGTGAGCGCCATAAAATGTCCGGCGGTCAGGCTGTCCGCCGTGCAGTCAAAACCGATATAAAACCGGGCCTTGCCGTTGTTGATCAGATCGCGGATCTCCGCCTCGTCGGTGACCTGCGCGATCAGTCCTCTCTTTTGCAGTTCCTCATATATCTGCATCGAATTGCCTCCTTGATGCTTCTTATTCTGTTATAACAGCCGCGCCGAACAGTCTGTTCTTGCGCTCGATCAGCTCGTCGATGCGGCCGACGTAGTCCTCCACCATCTTCACGTTTTCCACCCGCTCGATCCGTCCGTCCGGAAACACGCCTTTGGTGACGGTGCCCGCGCCGAGCGCCACGATGGAGTGGATCTCCTCCATGATGAGGATGTTGTAGAGCCCCTCCGTGCCCGGCCTGCAAAAGCCCACGTTCTCCAGATTGCCGGCCATGTTCTTCTGCCGGTACAGGTAGTAGGGGAACAGCCCCATCCGCGCAGCGCCGTCCGAAGCGATGTCCATCACGCGGGAAGCCTCTTCCGGGCTCAGGTCGAACTGCACCGCGCCGGCTGCCTCCATCTTTAAGCGGGAGGCCCGTTTCACCGCCAGCGCATGCACGGTCAGCGAGTCCGGCCGCAGCGCCTCTATGGCCCTGATGGTGTGTTCCACCTCCGCCGCGCCTTCGCCGGGCAGCCCTAAAATGATATCCATGTTGATATCGTCAAAGCCCAGATCCCGCGCCAGCGCAAAGGCCTCCGCGATCTGCGCCGCGCTGTGCCGTCTGCCGATGCGCGCCAGCGTCATATCGTTCATGGTCTGCGGATTGATGGAGATCCGCGTCACTCCGAGCTCCTTTAACACTCGCAGCTTGTCCGCGTCGATGGTGTCCGGCCGTCCGCATTCCACGGTAAACTCCCGCACGCGCGAGCAGTCGATCTTCTCCTTCAGGTACACGATCAGCCGCCGCAGCCTTGCGGGCGACAGTGTGGTCGGCGTCCCGCCGCCGATGTAGACGGACAGGCAGGTCTTGCCCCGAAAGCGCTCCGCGGTCCAGTCGATCTCCCTTTGCACGCAGTCCAGGTAGGT
>CACZOZ010000032.1:0-11747 GCA_902782865.1 uncultured Eubacteriales bacterium | reverse complement strand
CTGATCCGGCAGAACGCTTCCGTCAGCGATCCGAACTACGATCAGGCCCTGGTGACCTATGCCGTCAGGCCCGATCATATCCAGGCGGACGTGTTCGCCCTGGCGGAGGAGATCGTGAGCGGGCTTGATGATCCTTACGACCGGGCGCTGGCCATCCGGGACTGGCTCAAGACCCATTACACCTACACCCTGGACGCGGAGGAGCCGCCGGATTCCGTGGACTTCACGGCCTGGTTCCTGCTGAAGGGAGAGAAGGGCTACTGCACCTATTTCGCCACCGCCATGACGGTGCTCTGCCGCATGGCGGGCATCCCGGCGCGCTACGTGGTGGGCTATCACGCGGCCCTGGACGAAAGCGGCCGGGCCGAGATCACCGGCGCCCAGGCCCACGCCTGGACGGAGATCTATCTGAACGGTTTCGGCTGGCTCACCCTGGACGCCACGCCCGGGGACGGGCAGGGCTCGGGCGGCGGCGGCCGACAGCAGGAGCCGCCGCGGAACACGCCCACGCCGCCCCCGCCGGAAAACGGGGACGAGCCGGACGGCGGGAATGACGGACAGCCGGACGAGAGCCCCTCGCCGGAGCCGGAGGGCGGGGCGCAGACGCCCACGCCCCCGCCGGAGAACGACTCTCTCCCGCCGGGAGGCGCCGCGCCCCCGGAGGACGCGGTGAAAGAGGAGCGGGAAAAGATGCCCTGGCTCCTTCTGCTCCTGCTCCTGGCCCTCGCGGCCCTGATCATATGGCGGCTCATCGTGACCGAGCCCGTGCGCCGGGCCGGGAAGACGCCGGATGAGGGCGCCGTGATCCTGTACGCGGCGGCGCTGAGGCTGCTCAAGGCGGGCGGCTTCAAAAAACAGGACGGCGAGACCCTCCTGGAGTACGGCGCGCGCCTTGACGGGGAAATGCCCGGGGCAGGCCTTGAGGAGGCGATGGCGGACCTGAGCGCCGTGAGGTACGGGACGAAGCGCGGCGGCGATACGGCGCTGGCCGAAAAGTGCTACCTGGCGGTGAAAGCGCGCGTCGGGCGCCCGGCCGCCTTCAAAGCGGCGGCGGCGCGGCTGATACGCGCGCCCAGGCTGTACTGACGGATCAAGACATGCCTCGCGGCATGTCTTTTTTGGTGACAAATGTTAAAAAGCATGGTATGATAGAGTATACGGAATACTTGAGACCGCGCCGCCGGGGCACAGCCGGCGCGCTTGCCGGCGGCGGATGAAAAACCGATCACATTCAAGGAGGTATATATGCGCTACGCGGACCTGATCTCGCAGATGACCCTGGAGGAAAAGGCGTCCCTCTTGAGCGGACGGGACGTATGGCATACCCATCAGATCGAGCGGCTGGGCATCCCGGCCATGACACTGTCCGACGGTCCCAGCGGCCTTCGCAAGCAGGCGGGCGAGGGGGACCATCTGGGCCTGAACGCGTCCACGAAGGCCGCCTGCATCCCCGCGGCGGCGGCGCTGGCCAACAGCTGGGATCCTGAGGTGGCCGAGGCCATGGGCTGCGTGGTGGGCGCGGACGCGGCGGCGCAGGACGTGCAGGTCCTTCTGGGACCGGGCCTCAACACCAAGCGCAGCCCCCTGTGCGGGCGGAGCTTCGAGTACTACTCTGAGGATCCCTATCTGGCGGGCAAGCTGGCTGCCGGGTTCATCCGCGGCGTCCAGAAAAACGGGGTGTCGGCCTGCGCCAAGCATTTCGCCGCCAACAGCCAGGAGCTTTTGAGGATGCATAATGACTCGGTGATGGACGAGCGGACGCTGAGGGAGATGTACCTGACCAATTTCGAGATCGCGGTGAAGGAAGGAAAGCCGCGGTGCCTGATGACCTCCTACAACCGCCTCAACGGCGTGTACACCAATGAGAACCCCCACCTGTACGGGATCCTCCGGGGCGAGTGGGGCTATGACGGCATGGTGGTGACCGACTGGGGCGGCAGCAATTCCTACACCGAGGGCGTGCGCGCGGGCATGAACCTGGAGATGCCGGCCGCGGGCGACGACAGCCCCTGCCAGCTGGTGAAGGCCGTCAGCGAGGGAAAGATCAGCGAAAAGGTGATCGACCAGCGGGTGGATGAGCTGCTTTGCGCGGTGATGCGTGAGCGGCCCAAGGCGGGCCCCGTGGACGAGGACAAGCGCCATGAGGCCGTGCTCGCGGCCGCGGAGAAGTGCGTGGTGCTCCTGAAGAACGAGGGCGGCATCCTGCCCCTCAAAAAAGACGCGAAGGTGGCCGTGATCGGCGATTTTGCCTCCACGCCCCGGTACCAGGGCGCGGGCAGCAGCATGGTCAACGCCTCCCGGGTGGATGAGCCCCTCACGCTGCTCAAGGCCGCCTTCCCCGGCCAGATCGGTTTCGCCCGGGGCTTCGAGCGCCTGGATAAGGAGAACGCCGAGCTGATGAACGAGGCGGTGGCCCTGGCCGGGAAGGCCGAGGCCGTGCTGCTCTACATCGGCCTGCCCGAGGGATTTGAGACCGAGGGCCTGGACCGCACCCACATGCGCCTGCCGGCGAACCAGATCGCCCTGATCGAAAAGGTCGCCGCGGCCAACCCCAACGTGATCGCGGTGCTCTCCTGCGGCAGCGCGGTGGAGATGCCCTGGATCGACAAGTGCAAAGCGCTGGTGTACGGGTGCCTGGGCGGCGAGGCCGCGGCGGACGCCGTGGTGAACGTGCTCACCGGCAAGGTGAATCCCGGCGGCAAGCTGGCGGAGACCTTCCCCCTGGAGTATAAGGATATGCCCGTGAGCCGCTACTACCCCGGCACGGAGGCCACCAGCGAGTACCGGGAGGGCCTCTACGTGGGCTACCGGTATTTCACCACGGCGGGTAAGCCGGTGCGCTTCCCCTTCGGCTTCGGCCTGAGCTATACCACGTTCGAGTACAGCGGCCTTACCGTGACGGACGAGGGCGCGAGCTTCGATATCGCGAACACCGGGGACCGGGACGGCGACGAGATCGCCCAGCTGTATGTGTCCCTGCCCGGCGCCAAGATCTTCCGGCCGCGGATGGAGCTCAAGGGCTTTGCCAGGGTGAGCCTGAAGGCCGGGGAAAAGAAGCGCGTCACCATCCCCTTTGACGATTACACCTTCCGGTATTTCAACGTGGTGAGCAACGCCTTCGAGGTGGAGGGTGGCCTGTATGATATCCTGATCGGCGCCTCCTCGGAGGACATCAAAGTGAGGACCACCTTCACCGTCAAGGGCACGGGCAAGCAGAACCCCTACGCGAAGAGCGAGTTCGACTGCTACCGCACCGCCGACGTGATGGACGTGGACGATGACGCCTTCGGCAAGCTGCTGGGCAGGAAGATCCCCGCCCACAACTGGGTGAAGGCGGAGCCCCTGGGGCTGAACGACACGGTGCGCCAGATGAAGTACGCGAAGAACCCCGTGGCGCGCCTGGGATATAAGATCCTGACCGGGAAGGTGGAAAAAGCCATCGAAAAGGGCAAGCCCGACCTGAACCTGCTGTTCATCTACAACATCCCCTTCCGGGGCATGGCCAAGATGATGAACGGCATGGTGTCCATGGACATGGCCGAGGATATCACCACCATGGTGAACGGCCACTGGCACAAGGGCCTCTTCAGGCTGCTGAAGCACTTCTTCAGGCGGCCGAAACTGGAGACCGGGGCCGGCAAGTGATCTTTAAGGAACCAGTATGCGGCGGGCGGTATCGCCCGCCCTTTTATGCCCGGTGATGTTATCGACTTTGGAACCAGGAGGGGATCCGATATGAAACTGCTGTCTATCGCCATACCCAGCTACAATTCCCAGGATTATATGACCCACGCGGTGGAATCGCTCCTGCCCGGCGGGGACGAGGTGGAGATCCTGATCGTGGATGACGGGTCCAAGGACAGGACCGCCGAGATCGCCGACGATCTGGAAAAACGGTATCCCGGCATCGTCCGGGCGATCCACCAGCCCAACGGCGGGCACGGGGACGCGGTGATGACGGGGCTGAAGAACGCCACGGGGCTGTATTTCAAGGTGGTGGACTCCGACGACTGGGTGGACGAGGAGGCGTACCCGAAGGTGCTCGCCACCCTGCGCGCCTTCACCGATGAGCCCCTGGACATGCTGATCAGCAATTACATTTATGATAAAGTCGGGGCCGCCCACAAGCACGTGATGAGCTACCATCACGCCCTGCCCGCGGGGAAAGTGTTCGGCTGGGACGAGATCGGCAGGTTCCGCAAGGGCCAGTACATCCTGATGCACTCGGTGATCTACCGCACGGGCCTTTTGAGGGAGTGCGGCCTCACGCTGCCCAAGCATACCTTCTATGTGGATGAGCTCTACGTGTACGCGCCCCTCACCCATGTCAAGAGGATGTACTACCTGGACGCGGACTTCTATCACTACTTCATCGGCCGGGACGATCAGTCCGTGCAGGAGGAGATCATGATCCGCCGCATCGACCAGGCGCTCCTGGTCAACCGGCTGCTGGTGTCGGGCACCGACCCGATGAAGGTGACGGAAAAGACCAAGCGGGATTACATGCTCAACTACCTGGAGATCGTCACCACCGTGTCCAGCGTGCTTTTGACCAAGAGCGGCACGGAGGAGAACCTGAAAAAGAAGGAAGATCTGTGGGCCTTCATCCAAAAGGAAAACCCGCAGGTCTATAAGATCCTCAGGCACCGGCTGCTGGGCCGGCTGGTGCACCTGAAGGGAAAGGCCGGCAGGGCCGTGGTGGTCTTCGGGTACAGCGTCGCCAGGAAGATCTTCGGGTTTAACTGACGGCAGCCTGACGATATGTCAAACGGATCCCTGACGAAAAACGACGAATGACTTGCATCGGCAGAAGAAAAGACCTGCGGTCCCCTCCCGCCGGGGAGGAGCCGCAGGTCTTTTGGATAAAGATCTTCTTTACGCCTCGGGGCCGTTTTGAGTATCGCTGGAGCTGTCGGCTTTGCCCACGAGACCGCCGGTGGACACGTCCTTGAGCATCTTGGGGATGTCCAGGCCCACGGTGTCCTTCACGGCCTCGAAGGTCTGCAGCATGGTGCCGGCGGTATCCCGGGCCATGGCCGTGGCGCCGCCCTCGCCGAAGAGGATGATCTTTTCTGTTTTGCTCAGAGGCTCGCTGATGGAGCGGGCGATCTCGGGCAGCTTGTTCACCACCATCTCCATCATGGCGGCCTGGCCGTAGAGCTTCATGGCCTCGGCCTTCATGCGGATGGCCTCCGCCTCGGCCTCGCCCTTCAAACGGATGGCCTCGGCTTCCTTTTCGGCCTCGAAGAGCTGCGCCTCAGCCTTGGCCTGGCGCTCGATCTTTTCCGCCTCGGCTTCGTAGACCCGGGCGTCCTTTTCCGCCGCGGCCTTCTCGCGGATCTCCACGTTGAGCTTCTCGCGCTGGATCTCGACCTCCTGGCGCTTGAGCTCGGTCTCCTTCTCCAGGCGCGTCAGCTCGGCGGCGGCCCGCTCGGCCTCGAAGGTCTTGCGGACGCGCTCCTGCTCGATGCGGTAGGCCTCGTCGGCCTTTGCCTTCTCCTGATCGGACTCGATCTTGTAGCCCGCCTGGAGGAGGGCCAGGTCCTTATCCTGCTCGGCGATGGCGGCCTTGGCCTCGATCTCCGCCTTGTGGCCCTCCTGCTCCGCCTTGGCCCGGGCGATGGCGGCGTCCCGTTCCTTCTCCACCACGTTGCGGGTGGCCATGGTCTCGATCACCTGGCCGTCCTTGTCGGAGAAGTTCTGGATGGTGAGGTTGATGATCTCAAGGCCCATGTTGCTCATGTCCGACATGGCGGCCTTGATGGATTCCTGGGCGAATTTGTCCCGGTTCTGCACCAGCTCGGCGATGGTCATCTGGCCGATGATCTCGCGCATGTTGCCCTCGAGCACGTCCTTGGCCAGGGCCTTGATCTGGTTGGCGTCGTAGTGCAGCAGCTGTTCGGCGGCCGTGGCGATGGACAGGTCGTCCGATCCGATCTTGATGTTGGCCACGGCGTCCACCAGCACGGAGATATACTCCTTGGTGGGCACGGGCTGGGCGGTCTTGATATCCACCTGCATCAGGCACATGTCCAGCCGGTCGATGCGCTCCACGCCGGGGATGTAGAAGGTGGCGCCGCCGCGCACGATGCGGTAGCCGAATTTCTTGGCGGAGACCGATCCGTCGGGATTGCGTACCTTGTAGCTCCGCCTGATCAGGCCGGAGATGATGAAGGCGGTGTCCGGTGGGGCGATGCGGTAGCGGGGCACGAACTTGATCAGGATGATCAGCGCGATGATGCCCACGGGGATCGACCACCAGTAGTTGGACAGGAAATCCATGATCTGCCGGGACTCCATAGAGAATTCCTCCTTTGGAAGGTATAGCGGGACTGTTTGATGTCAGGATAGCATCGGCGGCGGGAAGTGTCAATAAAAACCATGTAAAAACACCGGAAAACGGGCGGAAAAACAGGATCGGCCTTGTGTTTTGGCTCTGTTTGGTGTATATTGTTCCTGCTATGGCTTCACTGATCATAGGATCTTAATCAAGGAGGAAATCCAAATGAAGAAACTGGCGTTGATCCTGAGCCTTATCATGCTCTTCTCCGCGGTGAGCTTTACCGCCCTGGCGGAAGCTCCCCAGCTGAGCGACGACGACCTGGCCCAGCTGGAAGGGCTTCTGGGTGAAGAAGGCGATACCGGCGAGTACCGGGTCCATATCGAACCGGACGACCTGAGCATCACCGAGGGACTGAACGAGGACTGGATGAATATCCTGCTCATGGGCGCCGACAACGATAACCCCAAGCAGATCAGCGGCCGCACCGACGCGATGCTCATCCTGAGCGTGAACACCGTGACCGGCGAGACCAAGCTGTCCTCCATCGTGCGTGACCTGTATGTGGATCTTCCCGTGCCGGGCGGCAGGCCCTGGACGGACCGCATCAACACCGCGTGCGCCTACGGCGGCCCCTACTTCGCCATGAAGACCGTCAACCAGCTTTTCGGCCTGAACATCTCCCGCTACTTCATCGTGAACTTCAAGGGCTTTGAGAAGATCGTGGACGACCTGGGCGGCGTGGACATCGAGATCTCCAACAACGAGGCGGCCCAGATCTACGAGTGGTCCCAGCAGAGGGCCCAGGGCGGCACCGTGGCGCACCTCAACGGCGCCCAGGCGCTGGCTTACGTGCGCATCCGCGTGCTGGACAACAACTTCGGCCGCAACGAGCGTCAGCGCAAGTTCCTCATCTCCCTGTTCAACAAAGTCGTCGCCGAGAACGACATCAACCAGATCTTCAAGCTGGCCGAGAACATGCTCACCAGCATGGACACCAATGTGAGCGCCGCTGACATGGTCACCCTGATCTTCAACGTGCTGCCCAACATCAAGGAACTGCAGACCTTCTCCTGCCCCCAGGACGGCGAGTACACCTTCTATACCACCAAGGGCGGCGCCGCCGTGGTGCTGGCCAAGGACATGGAAGTGGTGGCCGGCAGCCTGCGCGCGTTCATCTACGGCGAATAATTTCTGATCGACCTGACGGACCCATGCCCCGTAAAAAAGGGCATGGGTCCGTTATTCAGTCAAGGGGATTTTAGATCGATGAAATACTTTCTGGATATCTTAAGGGGCGTGGTGATCGGCGTGGCCAACATCATCCCCGGCGTGAGCGGCGGCACGATGATGGTGTCCATGGGCATCTATGACACCCTGATCCACTGCATCACCCATCTGTTCAAGGAATTCAAAAAGTCCATCCTCACCCTGCTGCCCTACATCATCGGCATGGTGGTGGGCATCATCGGGCTGAGCTTCGCGGTGACCTGGGGGCTGGACTATTATCCCTTCCAGACCAACGCGCTGTTCATCGGCCTGATCATCGGCGGCGTGCCCGCCATCTGGCAGAACATCCGGGACGAGAAATTCTCCCTGGGCGGCGGCATGGGCCTGTTCCTGCTCTTGTTCGCCGTGGGCGTGGGCCTGAAGCTGATGCAGGGCGAGACGGTGGCCGTGATCACGCTGAACTTCGGCACCATCATCCTGCTGGTGCTCATCGGCGCCCTGGCCTCCGCCACGATGGTGATCCCCGGCGTGAGCGGCAGCATGATTTTGATGCTGCTTGGCTACTACCGGCCGGTCACCTCCGCCCTGAAGGGCCTGGTGACCCACCTGACGAGCGGGGAGACGGGCGCGTTCTTGGGTGATATCGGGATGCTGCTGCCCTTCGCGGTGGGCATCGTGCTGGGCATCTTCGGCATCGCCAAGCTGATCGAGGGCCTGATGCGGAGCCATAAGGGCCTGACCTACTGCGCCATCGCCGGCCTGGTGCTGGCCAGCCCCGAGGTGATCATCATGACCGCCTTCGAGGGCGGGCAGGTGCTCACCTGGACGAGCGGGCTCATGTCCCTTGTGATGATGGCCCTGGGCGCCGCCATCGCGTGGTCCATGGGGCGGCTGGACGCGGACCGGGCGGAGAAAGACCTGCGCCGGCCCTGAGGAAAACGATATGACATGGAAAGCCCTTTTCGGGCATCTGAGTACGATCACCCGGCATCACCACATGGTGATGCTGGGCTGCTTTAAAGTGGGGCTCTACCGCCAGGGCCTCTTTCACGACCTGAGCAAGCTCTCGCCCGCGGAGTTCTTCCCCGGGGTGAAGTACTACCAGGGCGGCAAGCGCAGCCCCACCGGGGCGGAGCGGCGGGCCACGGGGATCTCCAAGGCCTGGCTGCACCACAAGGCCCACAACAAGCATCACCTGGAGTACTGGCTGGACTGGACGAAAGAAAAGCCCGCCGTGCTCCACGGCATGCCCATCCCCCCAAAATACCTGGCGGAGATGGCGGTGGACCGCATGAGCGCCGCCAAAGTGTACCTGGGGAAGGATTATACCGACTTCAGCCCCCTGGAGTACCTGACGGACCCGATGCGCAGCAACGACTTACAGTTCATGCATCCGGACACGGGGAACACCCTCAAAGCCCTCTACGGCATCCTGGGCCGGGAGGGGGAGGACGCCTTCTACAGGGCGGTGAGGGAGCTCATCAGGACCGGGAAAGTAAAGGAGAGCGGCGATGCCTGACATCAAGCTGCCGCCGGAGGCGCTCTTCGCCGTCAGCCGTCTGGAGGAAGCGGGATATCCCTGCTATGCCGTGGGCGGCTTCGTGCGGGACGCCCTGAAGGGGGACCCGTGCCACGATGTGGACCTGACCACCGCCGCCTCCCCGGAGGAGATGCGGCGCGTGTTCGCCGGTGAAAAGCTGATCGCCACGGGCGAAAAGCACGGCACGCTCACCCTGGTGAAGGACGGCGTGCCCCTGGAGATCACCACCTTCCGGGCGGACATGCCCTACCTGGACGGCCGGCATCCCAGCGGCGTCAGGTTCTCCGGGGACATCAGGGAGGACCTGGCCCGGCGGGACTTCACCATCAACGCCATGGCGTATTCGCCCACAAGGGGGCTGGTGGATCCCTTCGGCGGGCGGCGGGATCTGAAGGCGCGGGTATTGAAGTGCGTGGGGGTGCCCCGGGAGCGCTTTACGGAGGATGCGCTGCGCCTCCTGAGGGCCCTGAGGTTCGCGGCGCGCTTCAGCCTGAAGGTGGACGGCCCCACGGCGGAAGCCATCACGGCCTGTGCGCCCCGGATCGCCCTGGTGAGCCGGGAGAGGATCGCGTCCGAGATGGACGGGCTGCTGAGCGCCCCGGGCGTGGTGGATATCGCCCTCAGATTTTCCGAGGTGCTCTTTTGCGCGGTGCAGGAGCTGCGGCCCATGGCCGGCTGCCTCCAGAGGTGCCCCTATCATATCTACGACGTGTGGGAGCACAGCCTCCGGGCTGTGGAGAACGTGCCCCCCGTGAGCCTGCTGCGCTGGTGCGCCCTGCTCCACGATGTGGGCAAGCCCGCCGCCCGGGTCACGGACGAGACGGGGCAGGACCACTTCAAGGGGCACGAGGAGATCGGTGCCGGCATGGCCGTGAAGATCCTGGAGGGCCTTAAAATGCCCCGCCGCTTCATCGGTACCGCGGAGAGGCTGATCCGCCTCCACGACCGGCGCTTCACGGTGCCGGAGGTCAAGTCCGTCATGCGCCTGCTGGGCGCGGAGGATACCCGGAGCCTGATCCTGCTCCAGAGGGGGGACCTGCTGGCCCACAGCCCCATGATCGCGGAGAAGGCCGCCGACCAGCTCGCTCTTCTGGGCGAGGTGGACCGGGTGGAAATGAGCGGCGAGCCCTATACCTTAAAGCAGCTGGCGGTGACGGGCGACGATCTCATCCGGGAAGGCATGCGGGGCCCCGGGGTGGGGCAGGCCCTGGAGGAAGCGCTCACCGCGGTGATGGTGCTGAACATCCCCAACGAGAAGGACACGATCATGGACTATATCCGGCGCAACCTCATGTAAGGAGGCAGGATGTTTCAAAAGACCGCACGGCTGAGGGATGTTTTGTCCGCGCTCACGATCATGCTGGGCGCGGCGCTTTGCCTTGCCGCGGTCGTGCTTTACGTATCGGGCTCCGCGGCGCGATCGGCGGATATGGCAAAGAGCGTGTTCACCCGGGAGGGGATCGAAAAAGCCCTCCTGTGGCTGCTGCCGCTGTTTCTGATCTGGTTGGCGGCCTTGGCCGCGGTTCTTTTCACCGGCGTGAAAGCGCGCGCCGCGGGGCCCGCGGCCGGGAAGGGCCCCATGGAGCCCCTGCCCGGAAAGGAAAGGACGCCCCTGATCCGGATGGCCCTGATGGTCCTGGCCGCGGGGCTGATCGTGTGGGGGGTGCTGAACGGCGGGCTCAACGACGTGTTCGTGAAAGCGGTCAGGATCTGTACGGAGTGTATCGGCCTTGGGTAAGATCATGATGTGGTGGCGGGCCCACCGGCCCACCACGCGCCGCCTGGTGCAGCTGTACGCGGCGCTTTTGCAGAACGCCCACCTGAAGGGCTTCGCGGAGGGGAAGATCTATTCCGGCCCCGCCAAGGCCGCCTGCGTGCCGGGGCTCAACTGCTATTCCTGCCCCGCGGCGGTGGGGGCCTGCCCCTTAGGCGCGCTGCAGAACGCCGTGGCGGCCTCGAAAAACCGCCCGGCTTTCTATGTGATCGGGATCCTGCTGCTGTTCGGCCTCCTTCTGGGGCGGGTGATCTGCGGCTGGCTGTGCCCCATGGGCCTCATCCAGGAAGGGCTGCATCGGATCCCTACGGTGAAACTGCGCAAGAACAGGGCGACCCGGGCGCTGTCATATATCAAATACGCGCTGCTGGCGGTATTCGTGGTGATCATCCCGGCCCTGTATGCCCCGGAAGGCGCGGCGGTGCCGGCTTTCTGCAAGTATATCTGCCCCGCGGGCACCCTGGAGGGCACCGTGCCGCTGCTCATCCATCCGGCCAATGGAGATCTGTGGGGCATGCTCGGGGGGCTGTTCACGCTGAAATTCGTGATCCTTGTGCTGGTGGTCACGGCCTGCGTATTCATCTACCGGGCCTTCTGCCGGTTTTTGTGCCCTTTGGGCGCGCTCTACGGGCTGTTTTCCCGGCTGGCCCTCCTGGGGGCGCGGGTGGACGCGGCGGGCTGCAGCGGCTGCGGAGCCTGTGTGACGGCCTGCCCCATGGATGTGCGCCGGGTGGGGGATCACGAGTGCATCCACTGCGGGAAATGCGCGGATGTCTGCCCCGAAAAGGCCATCACCATCCGGGCCGGCCGGATCGTGCTGAAGGGACCGGATATCCCGGCCCCGGTGAGGAGGGCGCCGTGAGGATCGGGAAAAAGGCGGCCGCCTGGGCCGCAGCGCTCATCGTGCTCGCGGGCGCGCTCGT
>CACZOZ010000031.1:0-13167 GCA_902782865.1 uncultured Eubacteriales bacterium | reverse complement strand
GCGGCGAACGGATACGCCGCCGGCCGCGCACGGTCTAAAGCAACAGTCGATTCCAGAGTTTTTAAAACCCTGCTGTTTTATTCCTTCTCTCTTACCCTTTCTTTGTTGTCTCTGGTTTGCTTCTTAACCATATTTTTCCGGTTTTTAGTATTCTGGCGCTGTTGCTTGTGTAACAGCGCCTTCCGGTATGTCATTTTTGTCTGTCTTCAGCCGTTCCTTCCGGCGATCTGGGGAGGATCAGGTTCAGAAGGATGGCGATGACGAATATCACGGCCACCACGTTCTGGGAGAAGATGGACTGGACCCAGGTGGGGAAGCTGTCCCAGATCCCGGCTTCGGTGGACGCGGTGAAACCGATGGCGACGGACAGGCTGATGGAAGCGATCAGTTTGTTGCGGGCCGTGAAGCCCGCGGCGGCGATCATCTCCACTCCGGATACCAGGATCTGCCCCAATACCACCAGCAGGATCCCGCCGATCACGGGGCTGGGGATGGAGCCGACGAACCGCCCGACAGGCGGGAAAAGCCCGGCCAGCACCAGGATCACGCCGCCCACGCGGGCCACGTTCCGGTTGATCACACCGGTCATGATGGTGAGCCCCACGTTCTCCGAATAGGAGGTGACGGGCGTGCCGCCCAGGATGCCGCTGAGCACGGACCCGAGACCGTCGACTGTCAGGGCACCGGTCATCTCCGAACGGGTCAGGTCCCGGTGGAGCACGCCGCCCGCGACGGCGGAAGCGTCTCCGAGCGTCTCGGTGGCGGATACCAGATAGATGATGCAGATGGACGTGATGGCGTCCAGGCGGAACACGGGCGGGTAGGGCATGAGGCGCGGCAGCGCGAACCAGCCGCCGGATGTGATGCCGCTCAAGTCCACCTTGCCGAAGAGCAGGGCCGAGATATACCCCGCGGCCAGGCCTATAAGGATGGACAGATTCTTTTTCGGCCCCTTGACCAGCACCATCCACGCGATACAGGCGCTCAGGGTGATGAAGCCGGTCAGGATGTTGGGCAGGGATCCGAAATCCTCGACATATCCGCCGCCGAAAGAACGCGCAGCGGTGGACAGGAGCGATAATCCGATCCCGGTGACCACCACGGCGGATACGATGGGGGCCATCAACCTGCGCCAGTAACGGACGGTCAGTCCCAGCAGCCCTTCGAACAGCCCGCCGGCGAGCACCGTGCCGATGACCGTGCCGTAGCCGTATTTGGCCGCCACGGCGGTGAGGGGCACCACGAAGGTGAAACTCAGGCCCATGAACACCGGCAGGCCGGATCCGATCTTCCACAGGGGCGTGGCCTGGATGAAGGTGGCGATGCCGGCCGCGATCATGGCAGCCTGGATCAGGCTGAGGATCTCCGCCTGGCCGATGGCGGGCAAAGCTGCCCCGCATATGATCCCGATGGGCACCGTGTTGGTCACGAACATGGCCAGCACCTGCTGCACCGAATAGGGGAGCACCCTCAAAAGGCCGGGATCGCCTTCGGGCTGATACAGTTTATGTTCCACTCAAGATCCCTTCCGCATAGTCCTTGTCGTCTCCGATAACGCGGTGTCAGCGCGCCTCGTTTTTCTTCTTGGCCACGTCGTTGGTGTCCAGGCTGTCCCGGTAGATCACGTAGCGCTGGTAGAGGAACTCCGTGACGAAATTGACGATCATGCTCAGGGCCAGTACCAGATACTCATTCCAGCCGCTGCTTTCCAGAGCGTCGCCGCCCCAGGTGGAAAGAGGCGTGAACACGGCGTAGTACAGCGCGACCATGGCCATGGCCTGGGGCACGTTCTTGGCGGACTGGAAGGTATAGCGCCTGTTGAAGGTGAAGTTCCAGATCACGCTCAGCACCAGGGCCAGGCCGTAGGCGAGCCAGTAGGGCCAGCGGAACACTTCGTTGAACAGGGTGAAGCTGAGGACTTCCACCAGTCCTGCAGAAATGGAAAAGAGTGTAAATTTGATCATGCGCAGCAATTCGCGGCGCTTTTCCTCCCGGGTCTTCGTTTCGCTCATAATCCGTATCCTTTCTTCATCCATGGATCTGTGCCGGTATTCTATCACAGATCCGCCCGGATAGCCATACGGAATGCGCCGAACTTGCGCATATCCGGCGATTGGGTTATAATCGTAAATGTAGAAAGATGGCCTTCGGCTGTCTTGAGAAGGAGTGTGCCATGGAACTGACCGATCTTAATCCCATGCAGCGTCTGGCGGCGGAGACCCTCGAGGGCCCTGTGCTGATCCTGGCGGGCGCCGGCAGCGGCAAGACCCGCACGATCACGTACCGCATCGCCAACCTGATCGATCACGGCGTCAGGCCGTGGCATATCCTGGCCCTCACTTTCACCAACAAGGCGGCCAAAGAGATGCAGGAGCGGGTGGACCGCCTGGTGGGGGATACCGCCGATATGTGGATGGGCACCTTCCATTCCATCTGCGCCAGGATCCTGCGGCGGGATATCGAGAAGATCGGCCGGGCGCGCGATTTCGTGATCTATGACGAGGAGGACGCCGGCAGGATCCTCAAGGATATCCTCAAGGACCTGAACATCGGCGACAAGGTCTTCACGCCCCGGGAACTGAAGCGGTATATCTCGGACGCCAAGAACAAGCTGCTCGCGCCGGATGAATGGTTCGCCCAGTCAGAAAGGACCTACCGCGCTCAGCAGATCCACGATATCTATACCCTCTATGACAAGCGTCTGGCAGCGGTCAACGCCCTGGATTTCGACGATCTGCTCATCAAAACGCTCCAGCTTTTCGTGGACAATCCCCCGGTACTGGACTACTACCAGCGGCGTTTCGAATACGTCCATGTGGACGAATATCAGGATACCAACCGGGCTCAGTACCAGCTGGTGCGGCTGCTGACGCTCACGCACCACAACCTGTGTGTGGTGGGGGACGATGATCAGTCCATCTACGCCTGGCGCGGAGCGGATATCCGCAACATCCTGGACTTCGAGAAGGACTATCCCGAGGCCCGGGTCATCAAGCTGGAGCAGAACTACCGCAACACTTCCAATATCCTGGAGGCCGCCAATCAGGTGATCGCCCATAACCTGGGACGCAAGGAAAAGCGGCTGTGGACCGTCACGCCCGTGGGTGAGCCCATCCATGTGTACGGCGCCATGGACGAGAAGGACGAGGCGGTCTGGATCGCGGACAGGATCCGGGATCTCACGGGTGAGGACGTGCCCATGAGCGAGATCTGCGTGCTGTACCGCATGCATGCCCAGAGCCGCGTGATGGAAGATGCCCTGAACCGCGCGGGCGTGCCCTATCGGATCTTCGGCGGTACCCGTTTCTACGACCGCAAGGAGATCAAGGACGCTCTGGCCTACCTGCGCCTGATGCTCAACCAGCGGGATGACGTGTCCCTGGAGCGGATCATCAATACGCCCCGGCGCGCGATCGGCGATACCACCGTGAACGCCCTGAAGGCTTCGGCCAGGGACCGGGACATCAGCCTGTACGAGGCCCTGTTCGATCATGATCCGCTGCCGGGCCGGGCCAATTCCGCCGTCAAGGCTTTCGCGGAGATGATGGACGGCCTGCGCCGGGAGCGGGATACCCTGCCTTTGAGGCAGTTCGCCGAAAAAGTGATCGATAAAAGCGGCCTGATCGCCCAGTACGCCCTGGATACCACCGAGGAGGGCCGGGCCCATAAGGAGAACCTGCTGGAGCTCCTTTCCGCCGTGCGGGATTTCACGACCCAGCATCCGGAGGCCGGCCTGGCGGAATTCATGGAGAACGTGGCTCTGGTCAGTGATCTGGACCAGAGCACCAATCCCAACAGGTATGTGACGCTGATGACCCTTCATTCCGTGAAGGGTCTGGAGTTTGACGCGGTGTTCATCGCCGGCCTGGAGGAGGAGATCTTTCCCCTGATCCGGCCCTTCGAGGATGGCAACGACCGTGTGGAGGAGGAGCGCCGGCTGTGTTATGTGGGCATCACCCGGGCACGGAAAAAGCTGTTCCTGTCCTATGCCCGGTCCCGTCTGCTGTTCAACCAGGTCGTCAGTCACGATGTGTCCCGCTTCATCAGGGAGATATCCCCGGATCTGATGCGGGTGGAGAGCCGGGCGAGAAGTGCCCGGCCCATGCCGACGGCGAGGCCGCGGTCCGTGCCGTCCTATCCCCGGGCGCCCGTCAGCCGGCTTCAGGGGGCCGGCGGGCTCCTGAACATCCCCGGCGTCACCAAGGGCTTCGTGCCCTCCAAGGCCAGGGAAGGCGCGGGAAGAGCCCTCAGGGGGATGTACGGCCCGGGTGATCGGGTGATGCACCGGAGCTTCGGGGAGGGCCGGGTCGTGGCGGTGACCGGGGACGACAGCGCTCCCGTGATCACCATCAGTTTCCCGTCTTACGGGATCAAGCGTTTTTCCCTGACCGCCGCGCCGATCATCAAGCTCGAGGACTGATCTTAAGGAGGATGTCCATGTTCGACAAGCAGGCCCAGATGCGCCGACTGGTGGATGACCTGAATTATTATTCCGAAGCCTATTATACCAGGGACGAGCCGCTCATCTCGGATGCCGAGTGGGACGGGCTCTATGCCCGTCTGCAGGCGATGGAACAGGAAACGGGCTTCAGTTTTCCCGATTCCCCCACCCACCGGGTCGGCGGGCAGGTGCTGGAAGGCTTTGAGGAGCACACCCATTTGAGCAGGCTCTGGAGCCTGGACAAGGCCCAGACCCGGGAGGAGCTCACTGCCTGGTTCGACCGCACGGACAAGCTGATCCGGGAGGATGGTTCCCTGCCGGAGCCCACCTACGGCATCGAATACAAGTTCGACGGTCTCACCCTGGTGCTGACCTATCGGGACGGCGTGCTCGTCGAGGCGGCTACCCGGGGAAACGGCACCACGGGGGAAGCGGTGCTGCCCCAGGCGCGCACCATCCGCTCCGTGCCCCTGACCATCCCCTACAAAGGGCTGATCGAGGTGCACGGGGAGTGCGTGATGCTTCTGTCGGAACTGGAAAAATACAACCTTTCGGCGGCCGTGCCGCTCAAAAACGCGCGCAACGCCGCGGCCGGGGGCCTTCGCAATCTGGATCCCAAGGTGACCGCGGCACGGCACCTGTCCGCGTTTTTCTATATGGTCAATACCATCACGGATCCGCCCTATTCGGATCAGGACGGCATGATCGCTTTCCTGAGGGAGCAGGGCTTTCCCGTCAGCCCGTATTTTAAGAACTGCGCCGGCAGGGACGAGGTGCTCGCGGCCCTGGATGAGATCGAGGCGCGCAGGCCCTCCCTTGATTTCCTGATCGACGGGGCCGTGATCAAGCTGCGGGACCAGCGCACCCGGGACGCCCTGGGCTATACGGACAAATTCCCCCGGTGGGCCGTGGCCTACAAGTTCGCCGCGGAGGAGATGACCAGCGTTCTGCGCTCGGTGACCTGGGAACTGGGCCGTACCGGAAAGGTGACGCCCCTGGCGCACGTGGATCCCGTGGATTTCACCGGGGTCACCGTGGAAAAGGCTACCCTCAACAATTACGGCGATATCCTCCGCAAGGATCTGGCTCTGGGATGCCGGGTGTTCATCCGCCGGTCCAACGATGTGATCCCCGAGATCCTCGGCCGCGCGGGCGGCCCTCAGCCGGGGGAGGAGCCCATCGTCAGGCCTGAAAAGTGCCCTGCCTGCGGGCAGCCCCTGACCCAGCGGGGCGCCAATTTGTTCTGCCTTAACAGGGAGACCTGCCGCCCTCAGGCGGTCAGCCGCGTGGCCTATTACGCTTCCAGGGCCGGGATGGACATCGAGTCTCTCTCGGTCAAGACCGCGAGCCAGCTCTATGACGCCGGTCTCGGGCGCCATATCAGTGATCTGTACAGCCTGGATCGGGAAAAGCTCATGACCCTGGACGGCTTCAAGGACAAGCGCAGCGACAATCTCCTGGCTGCCCTGGAAAAGACCAAGGACTGTTCTCTGGCCGCTTTCCTGGTGGCCGTCGGGATCCCCGGCATCGGCCGGAGCACCGCGTCGGCCCTGGCGGCGAGATATCACACTCTGGACAGGATCCGGGCCCTCACCCAGGAGGAGCTCCTCCAGATGGAGGATATCGGCCCGAGTACGGCCCAGGCCATCGTGGAGTTCTTCGGCTTCGAGGAGAACAAACGCATGATCGGGGAGCTTCTTGCCGCGGGCGTGCGTCCCCGGGAGGAAAAGGCCGCTCAGACCGGCGCGCCCCTTGCGGGGAAGATCTTCGTGCTCACGGGCACTCTTTCGGGCATGACCCGGTCGGAAGCGGAGGGAAGGATCCGGGCCCTGGGCGGTACGGCTTCCTCCTCGGTCAGCAAAAAGACCACTTACGTGGTGGCGGGGGAAAACGCCGGCAGCAAGCTGGACAAGGCCAACGCTCTGCGCGTGCCCGTGCTCACCGAACAGGCTTTTATCGATATGCTTGAAGGGCTGTAACGGCCCGGAAGGGAGACTCATCAATGAAAAATTTGTGGAACCGTCTGCCCACTGTCATGGGCGTTGTCCTGGTGGAGCTTTTCGCCCGCGCGGCGGCGCTCTGCCCGCTGGTGCTCGCCTTCGTGGACACACGGCTGAAGTTCGCCGGCAGGGATTCCGTGTGGATATGGTGCGCCCTGAGCGTGATCCTGTACGCCTTGATCGTGATGCCGGCCCGTTCCCAGGGCTATACGGCCCTGAGGCGCTGCACCGGCGGCAAGGTGCGCAGGAATGTCAGCTGGCTGAAGCGGGTGCGTCTGGGCCTCATCCGGCTCGCCCGGGGCACGGCCTGGGGCATCCCGTTCTGGGCGCTGGTGATCTACTTTATCTGGGGCTACAACGCCAAGGACTCCAAGAATCTGTTTTTCGGCCCGCTGATGGATCTGGGAGCGCTGGTGGCCCGGGAGGGCGAGTCCACCATCGATAAGGGCATCATCCTGTATCTGTCGGTCACGCTCCTGGCGGGCATCATCTACGCGCTGGGATGGTGGCTGGATACAGCTTCCGACTATTTGGATCCCTCCGGACGCGAGGTCTTCCGTTCGGGGCGCAGGCTGATGCGGGATCATTTCGGGAGATTCTTCCTGAAGATATTCACTCAGGGCCTGCTGCTTCTGCCTTCCGTGGCCGTGATCATCGGCATCCTGTTCATGTATTTCAAGGGCCAGGTGTCCTTTGTCAACGGCGCTTTCGCGGCGCTGAACAGTATCATGAGGCTGATGTCCAAGCCCCTTCCCGGCAGTGTGAACGTCTATCTGGCGGCGGCGTTCCTTATCGTGCATGTGCCCCTTTGCGTGATCCGCAAGGCCCGTATGTCCGAAACGGTGTGCGCCCTGGAGAAGGACGCATGAGGCTCGACCGGTTCCTGGCGGACGCGGGGCTCGGCAGCCGCCGGGACGTGCGGGAACTGATCAGGAAGGGCCTGGTCACCGTGAACGGGGAGACCTGCAGGGATATCGGTCTTGACTGCTCGGGTGCTGCCGTGGCCTGCGACGGCCGTCCCGTCACCCGGGAGGAACATCTCCACCTGATGATGAACAAGCCCGCAGGGGTGGTGACCGCCGCCCGGGATATGCGGTCAGGCACGGTCATGGATCTGTTGGAGCCTTTGTATGTCAAGCGGCGCTGCATGCCGGTGGGCCGCCTTGACAAGGATACTACGGGCCTTCTGATCTTCACCACCGACGGGGTGCTGGGCCACCGTCTCTTAAGACCGTTGAAGCATGTGGATAAAGTGTATGAGGCGGATCTTGAGCGGTCTGTGACAGCGGAGGATATCAGGGCGTTTCGTGAAGGCGTGCCCCTGGAGGATTTTACCTGCATGCCCGCGGAGCTCACATGCCTTGAAGGCTGCAGGGCGCGGTGTGTCCTTCGGGAAGGGAAGTATCACCAGGTCAAGCGGATGTTCGAGGCCGTGGGCAACCGGGTGCTGGCCCTGAAGCGCGTGGCGTTCGGCGGCATCCTTCTGGATGAGGCCCTGCCGCCGGGGGGCGTGAGGCCCCTGTCGGCGGAGGAGACGGCCCTTTTGTACCGGGCCGCGGAAGGGGTGGATGAATGAGCCAGCAGTATTTCGATCCGATGCCGGTGAGCGAGAGCCGGGAAAGAGAGATCACCTTTGAATACAGGGGCAATACATGCCGCTGCCTGACCGACGCCGGTACCTTTTCCAGGGACGGTCTTGATATGGGGACGTACCTCATGCTGGAGAGCGTCGATGAACTGCCTCCCTGCCGGGTGCTGGACCTGGGCTGCGGCTGGGGCCCGGTCACGGTGGCCCTGGGGCAGGCTTTCCCGGGCCTTGCGATCACCTGTCTTGATGTGAATCCCCGGGCCCTGGGCCTGGCGGAGCGCAACGCGGCAGCGAACGGCGTGCGCGTGACTCCCATCCTGTCCGACGGGATCGGAGAGGGGACGGGGCGGTTCGACCGGGTGTTCCTCAACCCGCCCATCCGCGCCGGAAAGTCCACCGTGTACCGCCTGTTCCGCGACGCGGCGGCGCATCTTGAGGCGGACGGTGAAATGCGGGTGGTGATCCGCAAACAGCAGGGGGCCGAGTCCGCGGTCCGGGAACTGAAAGGGATCTTCGCCTCTGTGGATACGCTCCTGAAAAAGAAGGGCTACTGGGTGATCGGCTGCCGGGGACCGGCGGCCGGCACCGGGGAAGGAGAACTGGAATGATCTACGATAAAGCGTTTTTCGACCGGGGCATCGACCGTCGGGGCACCAACTGCTTCAAGTGGGACAACACCGACGCGAACGCGCCGGGAGCGGTGCCCCTGTGGGTGGCGGACATGGATTTTCCCTGTCCCGACGAGATCGTCGACGGGATGGCGCGGCGGCTGAGACATCCCTGTTACGGCTACACTTTCGATGGGGAAGAGGGGTTTGAGGCCTTCAGGGATTACTGGAAGACGCGGCACGCCGTGGAGTTCCGGAAGGAAGACACCCTGATGCTGCCCTGCGTGGTCACGGGCCTCAAGGCCGCTGTGCAGGTGTATACGCGCCCGGGGGAGGGAGTCATCATCATGGACCCGGTGTACGGGCCCTTTGAAAAGTCCGTGACCCTCAACGGGCGCGTGCCGAAGTACTGCACCCTGCGGCGCGACAGCGCCGGCCGGTATCAGATGGATCTGGAGCGGGTGGAGAGCTGCCTTAAAGAGGGGGTCAGGCTGATCCTGTTCTGCAATCCCCACAATCCCGTCTCCCGCCTGTGGTCCCCGGAGGAGGTCGGTAGCCTGATCGACCTGGCGGCCCGGTACGGCGCCGTCCTGGTATCCGACGAGATCCACGCGGATTTCGTGTACGCGCCGGGGAAGTTCACCTCCGCCATGCGGTTTGAAAAGTTCCGGGAATGCGGCGTAGCCCTGTGCGCCGCCAGCAAGACCTTTAATATCGCCGGCCTTCTGCAGGCTCAGGCCGTGTTCGGCAATGAGCGCCTGAGGACCGCGATGGAAGATGACCTGAACGCCAACGGTGTCATGTCCGGCAATATCTTCGCCATGGCGGCGACGGCGAGCGCCTACCGGTACGGCGGGAAGTATCTGGACGCGCTGCTGGACTACCTGAAGGACAACCGGGACAGGGTCACCGCCTGGTGCGCGGAGGAGCTTCCGGACGCGCTCCTGAGCCCCGTCGAGGCCACTTACCTGGCCTGGCTGGATCTGCGGGCCTATGGCGGCAGCGAGGAGGAACTGAAGGACCGTTTCCGGGAATGCGGCGTGTCACTGACTATGGGAACCTTTTTCGGCAAGCCCTATGAGGGATTTGCCCGGCTCAATTTCGGATGTCCCCGTACTCAATTGGACCTGGGCCTTTCAAGGCTCCGGGACGCTTTAAGGAGGTAAAAGTGATGGAAGAGAAACTGCGTCTGGCTGTGGAAAGCGTCAAGGAAGAAGCGGTGGAGACCCTGGTCCGCTGGGTCCGCCAGAAGAGCGTGCGCGGTGAAGCTGAGGAAGGCGCCCCCTTCGGGCGTGATGTATTGGCCATGCAGCGCCTGGCCCTGGAGGACATGCGCCGTCTCGGGTTCACAAGCGGCGAGGTGCCGGGCTACGCGTCCTTCTGCGATCTGGGTGAGGGCGATACCCGTGAGGCCCTGGGCATCCTGGGTCACCTGGACGTGGTGCCCGTAGGCAAGCTGTGGGAAAAGGATCCCTTCGGCGGTGAGATCATCGACGGCAAGGTGTACGGCCGCGGCACCAGTGACGACAAGGGCCCCATGGTAGCGGCCCTGTACGCCATGGAGGCGGTCCGCCGTGCCGGCATCCCCCTGAAGAAAAAAGTCCGCCTCATTCTGGGCTGTGACGAGGAGACCGGTGTGGAGAGCATCATCCGCTACAAGGAAAAGGAGATCATGCCCCGTCAGGGTTTCTCTCCCGACGCGGAGTATCCGGTCATCAATATCGAAAAAGGCGGCTGCCATGTGGAACTGGAAGGCGCGCTTTCCGCGGACGGCCCGCGTTTGATCGCTTTCAGGACCGGTGAGAGGCCCAACGTGATCCCCGGTGAAGCGGAAGCGGTGCTCGTCCGTGAGGAGGGCCTGGAAGAAAAGATCCGCCGCGCGGCGGCTGATCTCAATTATCCGGTGCGCATGAGCCTTGACGGGGACCGCCTCACCGTGGTCACCACCGGCAAGGGCGGGCACGCGGCCATGGGCGAGAACGCGTCCAACGCCATCGGGCAGATGCTGCTCATCCTGCGCGCGATCGGTGTGGGCGGCGGTATCGCCGCCATGGCGGATCTGGTGGGCATGACCTATTTCGGGGAAAACCTGGGCATCGCCATGGAGGACGCCGTGTCCGGCAGGCTCACCTGCTCCCTGGACATCATCGACGCTTGCGGGGAAACGGGCGTGGTGAAAGGCCTGATGGATATCCGCTACCCGGTGCTGATGGATCCGGAGCAGATGCTGCGCGTGATGAAAGCCACCTGCGACGGAAGGCTGGAGGCGCGGATGGTGTCCTGTCGCAAGCCCCATTTCGTCAGCGATCACAGCGCCCTGGTGAAGGGCCTGATGGCGGCCTATGAGGAATTCACCGGTCAGCACCTGAAGCCCCTGGCCATCGGCGGCGGTACCTATGCCGGCAGCATGGACGAGGGCGTGGCTTTCGGCGCCCTGTTCCCGGGCGAAGAGGACCTGGCCCATCAGCCCAATGAGATGATCCGCCTGGAAAGCTTCTATGCCAATATCGCCCTGATGGCGTCCGCCATCGTCAAGCTGGCGGGCTGATCCCGTGCAGTGAAAAGGCCGCTCCTTCCGATATGGGGGAGCGGCCTTTTGATTCGTGTGTTTTAGATCATGCCGAGTTTTTTCAGCGCGTTGAAGATCCCCTCGTGGTCGTTGTCTTCGGTCACGAAGGGAAAAAGCTCCTTCAGGGCCCGGGGCGCGTTGCCCATCACCACGGGCGTGCCCACGGCGCGCAGCATGTCTTCGTCATTGAACTGGTCCCCGAAGGCAACGGCCTGATCCGGCGGGACGCCGTACCGGGCGCACAGATCCATGACGGCCGCGTCCTTGCCCACGCCTTCGGCCATGATCTCGAGCAGGATGTCGGACGAGCGGCGTATGCTGATATGGGGGAAGGCCTTCCGCAGCGCCTCCTCCACAGCGGGAGATGTGTCGCTGCCGCCCATGATGAGCAGCTTGTGGATCCCGGTGTCCTCCGGGAGGGCACCGGGCACATACCTGCCGGCGCGGGTCTTCACGATGTTCTCCTCGGCCCTGACACGGGGATCGGCGGGATCCGGAGTGAGCCAGTGTTCACCGCTGAACAGGTTCCATACGGTCTTTTGAGGCAGGCTCTCAAGGCAGCTTATGATCTCAAGGGCCCGGGCGAGGGGAAAGGTCACGCTCCGGATCGCCGTTTGGTCTTCATCGATCGTGAGAGCGCCGCTGTAGGCGGCGATGGGGCCGTTAAGGCCGTGCTCCCTTTGGATCGGGCGGATGCCCGCCGGGCTCCTGGCTGACACGATCACCATGGGGATGCCCCGGGCGCGAAGGGCCTCAAAGGCCATAAGGGTGCCCGGCAGCACGGCGTGACGGCTGTCCAGGAGGGTGCCGTCCGCGTCGCAGAAAACGATCCCGCGGGCCGTCACAGGATCCTGCCTATCAGGTACTTGCCCCAGGCAAGGACCTCCCGCGAGTAATTCTTCAGGATCCATTCCGGCAACGTCCAGGCGCCGATCCCTTCAGCGTCCAGTCCCTCGTCCCTGGCGATGCGTACGGCGCGGAACACGTGATAGTCACTGGTCACCACGGCCACTTTGCGGATGCTTCCCAGCATGGCTTTGGACAGGCGGATGTTTTCAAGGGTGTTCTTTGACTGGGTCTCCATGAGGATGCTCCTCTCGGGCACGCCGTGCGCGGTGAGGTATTCCTTCATGGCCGCGGCTTCGGTCACGGGCTCGTTGATCCCCTGCCCGCCGCACACCACCACGACGCTGTCGGGCCGGGCCTGCCACAGTTTCAGCCCCAGGGCGAGCCGGTCCTCCAGCTGGCGGGACAAGGTGCCGTCCTCCTTTACCTGGCAGCCCAGGATGATCACGGCGCCGTATTCCCCGCCGGGCGCGGGGTATACCCGGGAGATCACGAACAGGGCGGCCATGCACAGGGCGAACAGGACCGCCAGGGCGAGAGCGAGCTTGATGATCCAGATAAGTGCTTTGAACATGCTTCCTCCGTTCTATATCAGGCCCAGCTCATGGAAACTGCTGCCTTCCCCGCCCGCCACCAGGATATGGTCATTGAGGCGGATGCTCACGGTCTCCAGGGCCTTTTTCAGTTCGTTGGTCAGGTCGATATCCTCCCGGGAAGGCCTTGAGCTGCCGCCGGGATGATTGTGGCAGATCACGGCGGAGGTGGCGCCGCGCCGGATGAGCGCCTCCACCACTTTGCGGGGAAAGACGGCCACCTGATCCGGAACGCCCTCGGCCAGCTTGTCCGTGCCGATGAGGCGCAGCTGCCGGTCGAAGGCCAGCACCGTGAATTCCTCGTCGCGCACGTCCCTCATCAGGGCGACGCAGTACTCCTTGACGGCATCCGGATCCCGCAGCGTGACCTTTTTGGAGGACAGCCGGCTCAACTGGTACTGCCGGCACAGGGGGCCCATCATGGACAGGAACAGAGCGGCGTTCGGCCCGATGCCGTCGATGGCTTCCAGGTCTTCTCTTTCGGCGTCGAAGACGGCGCTCAGGCTGCCGAAATGGCGGATC
>CACZOZ010000030.1:0-2350 GCA_902782865.1 uncultured Eubacteriales bacterium | reverse complement strand
GGGCGGCCACGCGGCCCATGGCCAGGTACATGCCCACTTCGCTGCACTCGCCGTTGAAGTTCGCGCGCAGATCGGCGATGATTTCTTCCGGCACGCCCTGCGCCACGCCCACCACATGCTCGGCGGCCCAGGTCATTTCGCCTTCCTGCTTGGTGAACTTCCTGGCGGGCGCCCTACACTGGGGGCACCTCTCCGGGGGCTGCTCGCCTTCCCACACATAACCGCACACATTGCATACCCATTTAGCCATTGATAGTTCCTCCTCATGAACTTTGATTATTCGCGATAAGATCTCGCACGCGTATTATACCAGATATTCCGGCGGATGACAACAGCCTCCTCAAGGCCCCGCGCCCGCGGGTCGCGACCCGTGAAAGATCCCCGCGAAGCCTTGCCGCGCCTTGTTTTTTCCCTGTTTTTATTTGCGCGGGGAGCGGGCATAACGGCCAGGATTATCGTTAACATTATAAAGTTTAATATGATGGCATCCGGTTATTATACTTATATCATTGACATTCCCTTAAGATTGTGCTAAGAATGTGTCTGGAGGAGTTTCCTCTTATTAAAGTATGTATTCATGTATCCTCCTTTTTGATATCCCATGCCCGTCTCCCTTCACCGTATACCCGATCCTGCCCGGGGAGGTCCCGGCATCTCATCACGCCCGGCGCGTCGTCCGGGCAGGTTTGAAAGGTCAGTCAAAGCGATGTCCAAGTCTCGATCCCGCAGCCGTTACCGCTCCAGAAAGGGCATGCTCCTCCGGGCATGCGTCGGTCTTCTTTTGGCCGCGGCGGCGCTGGCAGGCCTTTACGCCCTGGGGCGCAGTTACGAGCAGAACGCCTATCCGGAGGAGAGGCAGCAGGCCAGCGAGAGCTTCGGCCGCCTCCACGCCGTGGAATATGACGGCGCCATCTATCTTCGCCGCCCTGAGGTCACCACCGTGCTGGTGATGGGTGTGGACCGGGAGGAGGGCGACGAGCCCGAGGGCTTCCGGGACGGCGGCCAGGCGGACTTTCTGATGCTCGTGGCCCTGGACCATAAAAACAACACCGTCTCCCGCCTGCAGATCGACCGGGACGCGGTCACGGACGTGCCCGTGGTGGGCGTGCTGGGCAACGACGCCGGCACCCGCAGGATGCAGATCTGCCTGGCCCACGCTTACGGCGGGTCGGAGGAGGACCGCTGCCGGCACACCGTTCAGGCGGCGGCGAATCTGCTGGCGGGGGAGACCGCGCAGCAGTACATGTCCCTGATGCTGGATGATATCGGCGTGCTCAACAGCGCCCTGGGCGGCGTCACCGTCACCATCCCCGAGGATCTCACGGCGGTGGATCCCGCGTTCACTTCCGGCGCTGTCGTCACCCTCACGGACGCGCAGGCCGAGGCCCTGGTGCGCGCCAGGATGAGCGTGGGGGACGGCACCAACGCATCCCGCATGGCGCGGCAGCGGGTGTTCATGGCCGCGGCCCTGTCCCAGGCGAAGGCCCTCATGAAGGAGGACCCGGAATTCGCCGGCAAGCTCTTTGACACCATGAAGGATATGGGCGGCCACCGCTCCTTCCAGCGGGGGCAGATGGTCAACCAGCTCAACCAGATCTACAGTTATGATATTCTTCCCGTGGAGACTCTCCCGGGTGAATATACGATCGGCGCAGACGGGTTCGTGGAATTCCACGCGGAGGAAAAGGCCACCGCCGAGTGGATCCTGCGCACTTTATATGAGCCAAAGAAGTAAAGCACACTCTGACAACGAACAACAAACGCGAACGAAAGGAGACTCTCACCCTATGAAAAAGACTCTTGCTGTCCTGCTCACCCTCACCCTGATCCTCGGTGCCACCTATGCCCTGGCGGCCGTGCGTTCCAAGACCTCTTCCGATATCGGCAGCGTGGCCAATCTGGTGGCTGACGGCGACCCGTCCAAGGACACTAAAGGCCTGATCATCCGGATCACCGAAAGCGAAAAGGTGGACGAGACCCTGGCCGAGCTCATCGACTTCGTGAAGGATAACGCCCCCGCGGCTTTCTTCCCCGAAGATGTGCAGGCTAAGATCGCCGAGTCCCTGCCCGAGGGCCTCACCCCCGCGGATCTGGAGCTCAACGAGTTCGCCGCTGTGGATGTGTCCAACTACACGCCGGACACCTATTCCGTGGTGACCGCGGACTTCACCTTCGACACCGCCTACGCTCCTGATCAGAAGGTGCTCCCCCTGGTGGGCTTCTACGAGGGCGATACCATCGACTGGATCTCCCTGCCCGAGGCTGAGGTGCTGGAGGACGGTTCCCTGAAGATGGCTTTTGAGGACGCTCTGCTGGCCCGCATGGATCCCGCCCCGGATCTGGCCCTGGC
>CACZOZ010000029.1:0-3564 GCA_902782865.1 uncultured Eubacteriales bacterium | reverse complement strand
GCAGGATCTCCCGGGCCGCCTCGGGGACGATCCCTTTTCCCCAGTACGGGACGCCCAGCCAGTATCCCAGCTCCGCCTCGTCGTCTTTCTCGGCCAGATCGTTATGATTCAGATCGATGCTCCCGATGGGCAGCCCCGTTTCCTTGAGCACGATCGCGTATGTTTCGGGTCTGGAGAGTATGTCCCGTATCACCCGGCGGCTCTCCTCTTCGCTTGAGTGCGCCGGCCACCCCGCGATGGGCCCCACCCGGGGATCGCGCGCGTACCGGCAGCACTCCTTCGCGTCCTCCTCCCGCCAGGGGCGCAGGATGAGCCTCTCGGTCCCGAGCGCCGGAGGGCACAGGGCGTCGGGCCGGCGTTTGAGCGCCTCCCGGATCAGGAGCGGCTGGATGTCGGGATATGTCCACTTTTCCGGCAGGTCATCCTGTATCACGATCCGCTCGATCTCGCTGTGGAGCTCCTCTTCAAAGGCTCTCACCTCCGCGCGGAACAGCATGCCGAAGGTCTCCTCACCGTCAAAATTCCACGGCGCGGTGACAGAGTAGGCGCAGACCGGCTCGATACTGAGATCGACGGCGCCCGTTTCCTCATACAGTTCACGCTTCGCGGTGGTCAGGATATCTTCCCCCGGCTCCCGATGCCCGCCGGGCATCTCCAGGGTGTCGCGTTCCCTGTGCTTGCAGAACACCCAGTGCCCGCCGGTCCTTGCCGCGATCACGGCGAATTTGAGCTTCCTGTCATCGACCTTGTCATAAAACCGTACCTTGACCATCATCGCACCTCCCAATGGAACGACAGCCGCGTTTCACCGATCCCTTCCCGCCAGCTCCCACTCTTCGACAGGGATCATTTCATACGCGGAAAAATCGTCCTCGATCCAGGTCCACTCATCGATCATTTTCACATCATGGGCGATCAGATCGTTGTATAATCCTTCCCTCGCGTCCCTGCTGTCTTCCAGTGTCCCGGCGAATTCCCGCAATCCCAGGACCGCCTTCACATAACGCCAGGAAAGTCTGCTGCGTTCGATCGCCGCGAGCGCGTCGTCCTGACCGTTCGCGGCATTCTCCGCCGAATCCCAGAGCCGGTCGATCCTCTCCGCTTCTTCTTCATCGATCGAGAAAATATCGCCCATGCGGCTGTATATGCCCACATGGCCCTTGACGCAGGCGGTGATCTCACGGATGATCTCCCTGATGTATCTTCCGCCTCCGCCATAGTAGTATTCGCAGAATTCCAGCATTTTCGCGTCAGCGTCACAGTAAGGGTCTTCCAGAAGCTCCGCGATCAGGTAAGTCCTCAGTTCCCCGAATTCGGTGTCGCAGCGGTCGACGTAATAATTCCCCTCTTCATAAACGCCCCTGACCCCATTTCGGTGGAAATACCGCATATTGCTCTGCAGGGTATCAAAGTCGGGGAAGATGCCGAGCGTATAGGCGAAATCGGTCGTATAATCCCAGATATAGATCCTGCCGCAGATCCCGGACCAGGCCTTCAGATCCTCCGAAAATCCCCTGTTTTCCGGGCAGCCGGGGTCATCCAGAGCGTGCGAAAAACAGCATTCGAACGTGCAGAGCCTGACGATGACATTGTTTTCCGGCCTGACCCGGGACGGCGCCCTGCGCGTATAGGTATAGGCAAGGGTATCGATCGCCACGTTGCGATACCCCTTTTCCCTGACAGCCGCGGCGATCCGGTTGACGAACGTGATCAAAGAGCCGGCGTGGGATCCGTTTTCGTCGTCTATGGCCCCGCAGCGTTCACACTCACAGTATTCCGGATCGTCAGCCTGGGACAGGGAAATGATCTGCAGATCCGCCTCCGGGTCGTGCTCCGCCTCAAGGACAGCGAGCACCTCTTCCAGGACGATCTCACAGACCCGTTCATTCGTCAGGCAGAGCTGCCCGGGCACTCTCCTGCCGTCATGCAGCGCGAAGTATTCCGGATGGCTTTCAAAGTATGTGTCGGCGGAGCAGAAGACCGTGGAGAGCGTATGGCAGCCCGAGCCGCCGAGATAGGGGATCTTCCCTCCCTGCTCGGGGGCACAGGCCTGCCAAAGGCCGTTGAGTTTGTGCGCGACGGAGTATAAAGACATCCAGCCGCTGCGCCAGTCGGTGTTCCGGTACTCAAAATACGGTCCGTATTCGATCTTCTCCTCCGGGATCGTCATGTGATCGGAAGTCATCACCATCACCGGGTACCAGGCGTAGCATTTGAAACCGCAGAGATCTTCAAGGAATGTGTGGACGCCGTAGAGCGTTCCGCGGCTGCCCGCGCCGAAGATGGCCAGGCCGCCGCCGAAAGGAGCGATGATATACGAATCGGCGGCTTTGTTTTTGATATCATCGGAAGTGTCATAATACCGGGTCGATCCGACGCAGAATTTGAACCCGTCAAACGGCTGATCATCCGTGATGATCTGATGATCGCCGTGATCGAGCAGATCCAGGTATTCCTTCAGTGTTTCCGCGGCATACCTTTCCGTGGAAGCGGCGTTCGCGGATACGACGATGGCGTATCTCTCCGGGCCATCTTCCGCCCTCCCGGCCGCGCGGGAAAAGGGGACAGCGGTATGGCATATCACCAGCAGCAGGATGATGATCGTCTTTCTGACGCGTCTGTTCATGATGTGATCCCTCGTTTTCATCTGTTTTTTTATACGGGCGGGTGCCCGTCACGTTTCGAAACTCCTCTTCAGGTGCTCCAGGAACCTTTCTGAGATGGGGGAGAGGGGCTGATACTTTTTCCAGATCAGGTACAGCTTCGTCTCCAGCGCCGGGGAAAGGGGGCGGAACACCAGGCCGGAGCCGGGGGAGGTATCGATCAGGTGATCGAAGGTCAAAAGATACCCCAGGCCCTCCAGGGCGAACATGGAGCCGTTGTAGGAGAGCCTGAAGGAGCCCTCCAGGCGCAGGTCCGCCATACGGTCTCCGGCCCACCCCGGGATGTCGACGCGCCAGCTCTGCTCCGAGCAGAAGAGGGGCAGGCCCCTCAGGTCCTCCGCCGTGACGGTCTCTTTTTTACCCAGCGGGTCATCCGCCGGGAAGACCAGGCCCCATCTGTCGGCCTGCGGAAAGGCCAGGTGATCGTATTTGTCCGTGTCCGGCTTTTCCGCCAGCACGGCAAAATCCAAAAGGCCCTTGTCCAGCTTCTCCGTCACCTGCTCCGTATCTCCGCTGGTGATGTGGTAACGCAGGTCCGGGTACTGCTTCCGGAACTCTTTGATGGCCCGGGCCAGGATCCTGATCTGGTAGGACTCGGCCAGGCCCAGACAGATATCCCCGCCGGTGATGTCGTCCAGGGACACGAATTCGCGGGTGATCTTGTCCGCCATGCTCAAAAGGTCCTCCGCCCGGCCGCGCAGCAGCATGCCCTCGTCCGTCAGGCGGATGGAAAAGCTGTGGCGCGTGAACAGCTTTTTGCCAAGCTCCTCCTCCAGCGCTTTGAGCGCCTTGGACAGTGTGGGCTGGGTCACGTGCAGCTGCTCCGCCGCCCGGGTCATGTTCTCCTCCCTGGCGACGGCGAGAAAATAGCGCAGGTTCCTGATCTCCATGGTACCCTCCG
>CACZOZ010000028.1:0-4276 GCA_902782865.1 uncultured Eubacteriales bacterium | reverse complement strand
CTCAGGGCGGTGATCAGCCCGGCGAAGGCCTGATCCTTCAGCTCCAGCTCCACGCCCAGCATGTCGGCGATGCCCTTGGCCAGGGACATATCGAAGCCCGCCAGCTCTTCCGCGCCCGTCTCGGGATTGGTCCAGTAGAACTCGTAGGGCGGGAACGCCACGTTGGCGCCCACGGTGAATACGCCCTTCTCCTGGATCTCGCTCAGCTTATCGGCGGATGCGGCGCACGCCATGCTCATCAGCATCATGACCGCTACGGCCCACACTAAGATCTTCTTCATTTTCGTTTCCTCCTTCAGTCTTCCTTCGTATCGCGGGAACAGCTATCATTATACACGCATAATTATGCCTGTCAATGTATTATTATGCAATTTTGAGGCATATATATCCATGATTCTGTATTTTTATGGTATTTGGATGCATATCAGGGCATAAATCGAGGGCTCCGGGCCGCTTTCGCGGGCAGCCCGGAGCCCCGGTCTTGAGTCTTTATTCATCCCGTCCGTCAGGCCCTCAGATCTCGATCTTCGCGCCCATGAGCTTCACGAATTCCTTCACGATGGCGGTGTCGCCCGGCCAGGCGGGGGCGGTCACCAGGTTGCGGTCCACCACGGCCTCATTCGCGGGGACGGGCACGAAGGTGCCTCCGGCCAGGGTCACGTCCGGGCCCACGGCCGGATAGGCGGTGGCGCGGTAGCCTTCCAGCACACCGGCGGCGGCCAGCACCTGCGGCCCGTGGCAGATCGCGGCCACGGGCTTGCCCGCCGCGAAGAATTCCCGCACGATCTCAAGCACCCTGGCGTTCAGGCGGATGTACTCCGGGGCCCGGCCGCCGGTGATGAACAGGCCGCAGTAATCCTCCGTTTTCACCTTGTCAAAGTCCGCCGTCAGGGCGAAATTGTGGCCCCGAAGCTCCGTGTAGGTCTGCTCGCCCAGGAAATCGTGGACAGCCGTCGCCACCGTTTCCCCGGCCTTCTTGTCCGGGCACACCGCGTCCACCTGATAGCCCAGCACGCCCAGGGCCTGGAAGGGCACCATGGTCTCGTAATCCTCGGTGAAATCGCCGCACAGCAAAAGCACTTTCTTCGCCATAACAGGATACCTCCTTACAAAATATGTTAAGTTGACCGATATCCGTATTATAGCAGGGCTCCCGCCCGGGCGCAAGTGGGCTTCACGGGATAAACAGGATCAAAGAGGACCTCATCCGTTGCCTGTCATCTCCCACTCCGCGATCCCGACGAGCTCCTCAAAACGGGAGATCACATAGTCGGCGTACCGGTGGATCTGCGCTCGCTCCGGATCCGCCCGCCGCAAAATGGCCTCGGTGCACACCGTTATCAGGCCCACATCCTTCGCACCGCGCAGCTCATCACTGCCCCCGTCCCCCACGAACAGGGCCTCCTGAGGCAGGACCCCCAGGTGCTCAAGGCTCAGGCGGTAGATCGCCGGATCCGGCTTCACCAGCCCCACGTCGCAGGACCAGATGCTGTCAAAAAAATACGGACGGACCGGGGACTCCTCCCAGTGCAGCCGGTCCCCCACGTCCGCGTTGGAAACGAGGCCGATCTTCAGGCCCATGCCCTTCAGCTTCCGCACCGTGTCCACGATCTCAGGCGCCATCAGGGTGAGCATCTTCCTGAACCGCTCCTCCCGGACGCGGGTCAGCGCCTGCCGCGTCGCCTCGTCCACCGGGATCGACAGGTTTTCGCAGGCCCTGTCGATGATGCCCCGGAGCGATGTGATGTTGCCCAGGCCCCGGTCCCGGCACAGTCCGTCCTCCCACATGGCGGCGGACCATTTTTCGTGGGGGATGCCCATCAGGTCGCTCTCCTCTTTTTCAGGCGCGACCCCCGGATCCGCCAGGGTGGAAAACATATCGAAACACACGGCTTTGAGCATCGTACGCCTCCGGGAATGTTTTTTATCAGGATAACCGCCCGGAGACGGAATGTCAACCCGGAGCATGGCGCCCGAGGCGCAATGAAGTCGCACAAGCCCGGTCAATAAAGCCCGGGCCTGAGCTAATGAAGACGCCTGACGGCTGATGAAGAAATTCCATATGGTCATTCATTGACCTCATCCGTCAGGCTTGCGCCTGACACCTTCCCCAAGGGGGAAGGCCTCAACGGATCGACGTTGCAGCGTCACATGCTGCTTTGCACATCTGTTTATGCGTAAGGGTGCCGCGGCCTTCCCCTCTGGGAAAGGTGGCCGCGGTTTAGCGGCCGGATGAGGTATTTGTTTCAGGCCGCAGGCAATGAGCGGCATGCCGGGTCGAGCCCCACCGAGGGCGGCCCGCCCCACCCCGTTGTCATCCCGAGCGAGTACAGCCGCGAGGGATCTGTTCTGATGCAGACAGGAACACGCCGGAAGGGATGCGGCACCGATGGGAAGGACACCGCACTCTCGCTTTCCCACGGCGCATGGAATCATGCTTCAGAACAGATACTTCGTCATCCGTATGGACTCAGTATGACACCCGGGGGGTAACGAGCCGGGTAAGTAGAATAGTATCGTTACGGGGCGTTTGACCTCATCCGTCCTTCCTTCTGATCATTCCAAATTCCGCAAGGAATTTGTACCGCGACACGCCGTCAGGCGTATTTCACTTCGCCCGCGAATTTTCACTGCGAAGCAATTTCACGCGCGCAGCGCATTTCACTGCCGATCAGAGGGGCTACCCGCCCCACCCCGTTGTCATCCCGAGCGAGTACAGCCGCGAGGGATCTGTTCTGATGCAGACAGGAACACGCCGGAAGGGATGCAGAAACAAGGAAAGAGATACGGACACCGAAAGTCTGCCTTCCCCATCGCATTGGATCATGCTTCAGAACAGATGCTTCAGGACCGAATGCCTTCAGCATGACACCCGGGAGGGGATGTAACGAGCCATGACAGGTACGGTCGCCGCGGCATGTCATCCCGATCATAAAACCGCCTCCTGATCGTGCCGTTGCGGTCATCGCCGTTTTCTGGTATATTGCAGATGACATTTCACAAGGAGGTCCCGCCATGGCCGGATACCTGGACCTGATCGACGATAAATTCCCCGTGCGCTGCAGCGAAAAGCAGAAGGAAGCTTTTCGGGAGTGGGCCCTTGAGGAGGCCGAACGCAACGGGATCAAAAACGCCGCGGAGGAAGTGAACAGCGGGCACAGCCAGCTGGTCTTCGGGGATCTTTCCACGGCGCGGGTGATCTTTTCCGCCCATTACGACACGCCCCGGCGCGCCCTGTTCCCGAACCTGATGCTGGTGACCGATCCCGTAATGTACTGGGCCTACAATATCGGCGTGGCTCTCATCATGCTGGCCGCGGCCCTGGGAGCGGTGTTCGCGGCAAAATCGCTGCTCCATCTGGACAGAAGCATCATGGCCCACCGGTTCGTGATGCTCCTTATCTACATGGCGGTGTATTTCGGCCTGTTTTACCTGACGCTCAAAGGCCCCGCCAACAGGCGCAACCGCAATGACAACACCAGCGGCACCGCGGCCGTCCTCACCCTGACGCGGAAGCTTAAAAGCATGGACGGCGTAGTCTGCGTGCTGTTCGATGACGAGGAGAAGGGCAAAAAAGGCAGCAAGGCCTTCGCCGCGGCGTATCCCGGGCTCCGGGAAGGCGCCCTCAACGTGAACCTCGACTGCGTGGGGAACGGGGACACCTTCATGTTCTGCTCCACGAAGCGCGCTCAGGAGCACCCCCTGTTCCCGGCCCTCAGGGCCGCGGCGGAAAAGGCCGGCCTGCCTGAAATGTTCCTGCCCGCGGGCAAGGGGGAGATGAACAGCGACCACAAGAGCTTCCTCTTCGGCGTGGGGGTGTGCGCCTGCCGCCATAAGCCCATCGTCGGCTGGTTCACGGACCGGATCCACACATCCCGGGACACCGTCGCGGATCCGGAGAACGTGGAAAAGCTCACGGACGCCCTGGCGGTTTTCGCCGCCGATATCCAGTGACACCCACAAGGAGGACGAAAATGAACGATCGATCTGTCGCGGCCCTCGGGGCCCCGGACCTGTTCAAAGAGCGCTGGGCCCTGGTCGCCGCCGGCACCATGGACGACCACAACGCCTGCACCATCGGCTGGGGCAGCCTGGGCACGCTCTGGGGCAGACGGACGGTCACCGTGTACGTCTATCCCTCCCGCCGCACGTTCGACTATCTGCGTGCCCGGGACACCTTCACCGTCAGTTTCTTTCCCCCCGCCTTTAAGAAAGCCCTGGGCGTCATGGGCACGCTGTCCGGGCGGGACGGGGACAAGGAAGCCGCCGCGGGGCT
>CACZOZ010000027.1:0-6524 GCA_902782865.1 uncultured Eubacteriales bacterium | reverse complement strand
CCATCCGGGCCGCGGCACGCCCTTTGACGAGCGCAACAAGGAATTCCGCGGAAAGGGCGGTGAGTGAGATGAGCGGCCATATCCTGCAGATCAGCCACCTGTCCAAATCGTTCGGATCAAACACCGTCCTCAAGGACATCGATCTCACGGTGGATAAGGGCGACGTGATCAGCATCATCGGGGCGTCCGGATCGGGCAAGTCCACGCTGCTTCGATGCATCAACCTGCTGGAGACCCCCGACGCGGGCGAGATCGTCTTTGACGGCGCGAACATGCTTGCCCGCGGCACATCCGTCGCGCGTTATCGTGCCCGGGTGGGGATGGTGTTTCAGTCCTTCAACCTTTTCAGCAATATGACCGTGCTGGACAACTGCATGGTGGGGCAGATCCGAGTTCTCAAACGCAGCCGCGCCGACGCGAAGGCGCACGCCATGCTGTATCTGGAAAAAGTGGGCATGGCCCCGTACGTGAACGCCAAGCCCAGGCAGATATCCGGCGGGCAGAAACAGCGGGTGGCCATCGCCCGGGCCATGGCCATGGACCCGGAGGTGCTGCTCTTTGACGAGCCCACCAGCGCTTTGGACCCGGAGATGGTGGGGGAGGTGCTCTCCGTGATGCGGGACCTGGCGGAAGGCGGCATGACCATGCTGGTGGTCACGCATGAAATGGCCTTCGCCCGGGACGTGAGCACACGCGTGGTCTATATGTGCGACGGCGTGATCCTGGAGCAGGGCGCGCCGGCGGAGCTGTTTTCCGATCCGAAGCAGCCCCGCACCCAGGAATTCCTGCGGCGTGTGCTGGCCCGCTGAGCGCGGTCGTGATCTTTTGATCGGGGTACATCATGACAAAAACCATCGATGATCTCTATGAAGCGTTCCTGAAGCTGTACGCCGACCGCCCCATCGGCCGGATCGCCGTGACGGATCTTGCCCGCCTGGCCGGTTATCACAGGAACACGTTTTACGCGCATTTCCGCGATATGGATGATCTGCTCGACAAAATGAAAAACCGGGCCGCGGATGAGGTGGTGTGCCGGGCTCACCGTGTCTTCTGCAGCCACAGCGGAATGAAAGCGGCTTGTCTGCGGGAACCGAATGGGTTCATGACGTGGCTCAGGCTGCTGTTCGAACGGGACGAGGAGACCCGCTTTTCCGAAATGCTGTGCGATAAGTGCCGCCCCATTTGGGAGGACGGGTATCGAAGCGCTTCGACAGGCATGCGCCGGCAGATAGAGATCGAGTACAAGATGAGGGGCACGATCGCGGCCCTTTCCTATTACTGTCGGAACGAGCAGTGCTTTTCATTGAGCGAACTCTACACATTCCTGCGCGATATGGCAAAATAATGGCCGGATCATATAAAATGTGCACGGGACGCGCCTCTGCCCATTGCGGCGGGCTTCCGTGCCGTTTATAATGATACCGTCTTCATACATTTGCATATCGCGGGACTGCGGAAAGGAGAATCGCTATGAAAAGGATCCTGGCACTGTTGATCTCGATGCTGATGCTTTTCGCTATGGGTTTGGCGCACGCGGACCAGCTGGTATATGAGGAGGACATGCCCAAGGGCAGCGTGATCGGTGACGCCGTGGCCGGCAGCCCGGCTCTGGCGCCCCGCGGGGACTATGCCATCGGTGTCCGCACCATCGAGATCGTACACAAGGACGTGGTCGACCTCAAGGCCATTACGGACGATGATCCACGTCCATTGTATGACCGCCCGCTGACGGTGGAGGTGTGGTATCCCGCGGTCGCCGCGGAAGGTGTGAAGCAGGCGTCCGTGTATACCGACTATATCGGCGAGGTGGACGCGGAGTTCCTTGAGCCCTTCGATTTCATCGGCCGCGCCATGCGGGACGCCGAGCCCTATACCGCGGACGGCCCCTATCCCGTGCTGATCATCAGCCACGGTTATCCCGGCAGCCGTTACCTTTTGAGCAATCTGGGCGAGAATCTTTCCACCAAGGGTTACATCGTTTTCTCCATCGCGCATACGGACAATACCTATACGGATTTTGACCCCTCCATCTCTTTGATGAGCGCCATCATCAACCGCACGCAGGACCAGCGCTATATGGTCACCGCTTTGGAGGAACTGAACGCCGAGGGCTTCCTGGCGGGCCTGCTGGATACGGAAAAGGTGGGCATGATCGGTTACAGCTTCGGCGGCTTCGGCCTGCTGCGCACCCTGGGCATCAAAATGAGCGATGCGATGATCGAGCGCTTCGCGGCGTATAAGGACCTGATCACCGAGGAAGAGGGTTATGAGGGTGACAAGCGGATCAAGGCCGCCGCGCTCTTTGCGCCTTACGGGGCGGCCATGTTCGATCCGGAGAGCCTCGCCAATATCAGCGTCCCCACCTTCTGGCTCCAGGGCAATGAGGACACCACCGTGCCCTTCGGTCCCGTGCACACCATGTGGGAGACCGCGGTCAATTCCGACGCGTATTTCCTCACATATGATCTGATGCATCACAAAGTGGCCCCCAATCCGTCCCCGCTGGCCGCTCAGAAGTACTCTTTTGCCGACGGTGCCCGCCGCTGGGATGACTGGGTATGGAATCAGTGGCATGTGAACGGCATCAACTTCCACTTCCTCACCGCCTTCTTCGACGCCAACCTGAAGGGCGAGACGGATAAGATCGATTACCTGACCGTGAAGGAAGAACTGGGCCGCAAGTGCGTGTATACCTACGACAGCGACGGTACGCCCGCCGATGACAACACCGTGTGGCCGGGCTTTGACAAGAGCAATACCACGGTGGGCCTGATGCTGGAGCATCACACCGCTCAGTAACGCCCATGAAGCTCTTATGGAGCGGGGCGGGGTCTCACGTATCGTTAAGCTGGACAGAAGTTTATGAAAAGGGGAAGCCTGCGGCCGGATGGCTGCAGGCTTCTTTCGATAATCATTGGTCGCGCAGGATCGCTCCCGACTCATCGAAGTGTTTTGAATTCCACTCCTTCCAGTGCCTGTAAATGTCCTCAAACCCTTCCCCGAAGACCTGCTCCATAACCGCGGGATCCAGGTCCAGATGGGAGAGCACTGTTTCTCTCGAGCGGGTCTCCACAAGATAAGCCAGGATACAGGCGGCTTCCTCATGGGAGATGTTCTCCGCTGTCGGGTTTTGCTGGATCTGAGGCGTTCTGACTGTCGGCTCGTCGATCGTTGACAGATATTCCGCTCCCAGCGCGGTCCCCTGCGCGTAAGCCTGGGCCACACCCAGTTCATACAGCCTGAGATCCAGGCAGTCCTCTTCCATATCCCACGCGCCGCGGGTTTTGAAAAAGTCTTTTTCCTCCCCGGTCAGGTTTCTGCTGAAATCGCGCCGCATACGGTTTTTGCATACGATCGCGTTGATGTATTCCGCGATCCCCTCCGCGAACAGGCCGTGAGCGACAGGGGTATCTGTGCAGTGGATCGTCAGATAATGGATATATTCATGCAGCAGCGCGGCTTTTGCCGTTTCCCAGCCGCGGAAAACCTTTATGAAGTTGCTTCGGGGATTGTAGTAGGCCCCGATGATCTCCGTTTCGGCGATCCCGGCTTTCCCGCAGAAATCCGTCCGGATCTCAACGGGAGCGGTCTCTTCCCATATGGCTCCGGCAAGCGCGGCTCTCGCGTCGGCAAAATCCGCGTCCTGATACCGCAGGATCTCCCATAGGCCCCCGAAAAAGGCCTCTTCTCCCATCAGATCGATATCATCCTGGGCCAGGAGCCAGACTGCGGAAGCCGTACGGACGATATACGGGTAAGCTGCTTTGTTCTCAAAAGTGTTTTCCTCGATGCTGTATCGGCCGGGCCCTTCATCAGCGCGTGCGCCGGCGGCACTCAGGGCAGTCATCAAGGACAGGATCAACATCAGCGCCGTGATCTTTTTCATTTGCGAGTCCCTCCTGATCCGGTTTACCGCCGCGGTTTGTTCCGGCGCATCCGGATGATGCCGAGGATGCTTCCGAGCGCCACGCACATCAGGCCCCATTTCAGGGTGTCTTTGTCTGTGAGAATGGAAAGCAGGATAAAGACCAGTCCGGCCGTGCCCAGCACGATGCCGGCAATGTTCAGTGCTGTGTTCAAACCTTTTTTATCCATCGCGGTCCATCTCCTTTGCTCTTTTCGCCGTGGGGTCCACGGCTTTTGTCCCGCCCGGGTCACGGACCGGGCTGCTTTGATGACTGAAAACGGGCGCGTCATATCCTTCACGTCGGCAGGCGTAAGACCGCGCCGCTCAAAGCTCACGAGAACGTGAAGCGGTCGAAGGAAGCGATCTCGCCGCTTTCCTCCGACAGGAACTCAAAGTACACCGCGTGTTTCCCGATCACGCCGCAGGTCAGATCGGCGCTCCTTTCATTTTCCGTCCCGTCAAATCCCAGGCGGGCGATCACGCGGCCCCGGTATGAATCGAGCCGGACGAGCACGCTCATCGGCCGGCAGCGTTCCATCACCGCCGTAACGCTTTTGGGGGGCACACAGCCGAACTGGAGATAGCGGAATCCCACGGTGGTCCCCGACGTGATGTCGACCACGGGCGTGGAGATATCCTCCCGCCGCTCGTAGCGGGGCTCGATATGGGCCCGCAGCCCGCTCCCGTGGATATGGCACGCGTATCCGGCCGAGATCCACGCGCGCGCGTCCAGCCCGTTGATGTGCGCGCCCTGGGAAGTCATTTCCACGGGGCGGGAGGAGACCGGCTCGCCGTTCAGATACCGGATATCCCCGATATACAGCGATCCGTCCCTGCCCAGCGCCGCGTCGATGGGCTCGATCATGGCCTGGCGGGAGAACTCGTTGACCCCCGTCTGCCGGTGATAGAACACATACCACTTGCCGTTGATCTGAGCGATGGACCCGTGGTTGTTGCCCCACTGGTAGGTCATCGTGCCCACGCCTTCCGAGTCGCGCAGGATCTCGCCGCCGTTGAAGCTGATGTCCCCGCCGCCAATGAAGGGGCCGAAGGGCGAGTCGCTGAAACGGTAGGATAAAAACCCGTTGTTCGGCTCGAACACGCCCATTTCCGGCACCGGCTTTTCATAGCGCCGGGAGAAGATATACACATATTTCCCCAGCACCTTGCGCGGGCTGGACGCCTCAAAGAAACCGTCGATCAGCGAGATGTGCCCGTCGTCCACCGGATCCCAGGGGCAGGTGGAATGCCCCAGGGGGTTGGCCACCAGGGTCTCCGGCTTGATGGTGGCCATGTCTTCTTCCAGCTCCGCGATATAGCAGGGCGCGGCGCAGCCGCCCCAGTAGGCATAGACCCGCCCGTCGTCATCCACGAGGATCCCGGGATCAAAGCCGAGTTTGGTCTCGACCGGATCTTCAAAGGGCCCCCAGGGCGTTTTGGAGGAGGCGACCACGATCAGGCTGCCGCGTTTCTCGGCGGCGTAGAGATAATAGGTGTCCCCTTTTTTGACCACGTCCGGCGCGTAGAGGACGGACCCGTAATGGGTCTCATAGGATACGCCGTGACAGGTCCAGTCCGTCAGATCATTCACGGGAGCGGACCATACCACATAGTCCCGCCCGCAGTATTCCCGCCGCAGCGTGTCATGGGATCCATAGACATACACGCGCTTTTCACCGTTGTGCTCGAAAACGCGGGGCTCGCCGTCCGGCACATGTTCCCACAGGGGCATATAGGGATTGGCGCCCTTGATGAACGGTCTCATGGGATGATCCTCCTGATATCTTCCAGGCTTTCCGCGAAATAAATGCCGCGCAGCCGGTCCTCCGACGAAAGGCCCAGCTCGATCATATGCCTGAGCTGTGTCTTCAACCCGTCATAGTAGCCGTTGAGGTCATACAGGATACAGGGCTTGTCAAGATGTCCCAGGGAGACTTTGGACATCACCTCGGCGATCTCCTCCAGCGTGCCCGTCCCGCCGGGAAAAGCGATGAAGGCGCCGCCCAGCTCGATCATCTTCGTCTTGCGCTCCGTCATGTCTTTGGTGACGATCAGCTCCGTGATATCGTCGTACTCAAACCCGGCGTCGATAAAGAACTGAGGCTCCACGCCCGTGACTTTGCCGCCGGCTTTCAACACGCTTTGGGCCAGCACACCCATCAGGCCGCACTTTGACCCGCCGTAGACGAGCGCGTGGCCCGCGTGCCCGATCCAGGTGCCCAGCGCCCTGGCGGCCTCTTTCAGCGACGGATCATTCCCCTCATTCGCGCCGAGATAAACGGTGATGTTCATATGCTTCTCCCCGATAAACTCATAGGTCGTTCCAAACTGCCGATGGGATCGATGAAAAACGGAAACACGGGGCCCGCGTTTTCCGGAACTTTTATCATTATACCGCGATCGGGCCGGATGCGCTACCGTGAAATGAAAGAACGGCATCGGCCCATCAGCCTTTGGGGCGCTTTACAGACGCCCCGATATTTGCTAAGATGGTGAAAAATGATCCTTGGCCGAACATCCGGCCGGCGCTTCCGTGAAAAGCGGTCTGCCCGGATCCGGCATCGGGAAAGAGGGGGTTCGGAATGAAAATGACCATCAGGATCCTGTCCGTGTTTCT
>CACZOZ010000026.1:0-4040 GCA_902782865.1 uncultured Eubacteriales bacterium | reverse complement strand
TCCCGCGTATCGGCCGTCTTCGGTTCGGGGGCCGCGGGCCTTTCCGTCGCCCCGGCCTTTTTCTTAAAGCCGAAGATCCTGTATCCCAGGAAGAAGATGCCCCCGTAGACCGCCAGCATCAGGATATTGAACGCCGTGTCCATCCCTGGGTCGAAGCGGGCGATGAGGTTCCATAAAAAGGCGGCAAGCGCGACTGCGCTGGGGATCATCAGGATACCGCCCAGGACACGCCGGAATGTCTTCATTTCGATGCCTCCTTACGCCTCCCGGCGGATCAGGGCCTTATAGAACTTCACGGCCCCGGGCAGGCAGTCCACGGTGATGTTCTCGTCGATGCCGTGCATGCCCTTCATCTGCTCCGGGCCGTAGATCACCGGGGCGAAGCGCACCACCGACGGGCAGATCTCCTGATAGAACCGGCTGTCCGTGGCGCCGGTCATCACGTAGGGGCTCACCGGGCAGCCGGGGAACACTTCCTTCACCGTGTCCTTGACGGCGCAGAAAGCCTCCCCGCGGATATCGCAGGGCTCGGTAAAGTCCGTGGCCTGGTGCACGGTCATGGTGAGCTTGAATCTTGCCGCCGCCTTATTGAGCACCTTCAGGCTCTCCTCCATGCCCTGATGGGGGATGAATCGCAGATTGGCGCCGATGGACGCCTCCTGGGGCATCACGTTGAAGGCCTCGGAGCCCCTGGCCATGGTGAAGGCGATGGTGGTGCGGATCATGGCGCCGGCCTGAGAGCTGATCAGGGGCAGCGCCCTCAAAAGCACGGGCCTGAACAGCCACAGGTTGCCGAACACGAATCTCAACGGGAAGGACGCGTAGGGCGCGAGGGCCTCGAACATGGAGGCCACCTCCGGGGGCAGCTTCCTTTTGAACACCGCGTGGTGCTCCATATAGTGCACGAAGTCGCAAAGGCGCGCCAGCGGCGAGTTCCTGCCCGGGGCGGAAGCGTGCCCGCCGCCGGAGCGGGCGGTGAAGGTGACGTCCGCCTTGCCCTTCTCGAATACGCCCAGCATGGCGAAATTGCCGTGGATGCCGCCGATGGGCTCTGAGATGATGCCGCCGCCCTCATCCACCACCAGCCAGGGCTTCACGCCCCGGCGCTTGAGCTCCTCCACCAGTTTGGGGCAGCCGTCCCCGGCCCATTCCTCGGTGCAGGAGGAGGACAGGTACACGTCCCGGGGCGGGGTGAAGCCCTCCCCCAGCAGCTGCTCCACGGCCTCGAAAAAGGCCATCACGGAGCATTTGGTATCCGACGCGCCCCGGCCCCACACCCTGCCGTCCGCGATGTCGCCGGAAAAAGCCGCGTGCCTCCAGGTGCCTTCGGCAGGCACCACATCCTGGTGGCTCATGAGCACCAGGGGCTTTGAGGCGTCCTGCCCTTTCCAGTAAAACAGCAGGTTCCCGTCGATCTCGGTCTTTTCGAGCTTTTCATGCACCAGGGGGAACAATTCCTCCAGGACCTTGTGGAACCTGAGGAACTTTTCCCGCTGGTCCTCGTGGGGCACGGACACGGTCTCGCACTTGACCATACGGCTCAGCTTTTCCGAAAGGGGCCTCGTCTCCTCTTCCGTGACATGGGGCTGATAGGCCGCCGTCTTCTTTTCGGAACGGAGGGTGCGGACAAGGGCGATAAGGAGCAGGGCCGCGATGAGGCCGATGAGACCTAAGACGATCCAAAGGACGATCATCTCACGCCTCCTTCCCGGCCCTGCGCCACTTGAGCCAGCTCAGGGCGATGGCCAGAGCGCCCGAGGGGATGATCATGAAGGACGTGGAGGAGGTGAGGGAGGGCACCAGGGTGAAGAGCAGGACCATCGCCGTGAGGGGCACCAGGGCCAGGCGCACGTCCTTCCGGTAGTATTTCATGGCCATGGCACCGAACAGGGCGGGCACCACGTTGTCGAAGGCGGGCCTTAGGGCCGGGGACTGCAGCAGGGGCCGTATGGGCGTGAGCAGCGCCACGCCCGCGGCCAGCACCAGGATGGTCACCAGGGACGAGGTGGCGATGGACAGGGTGGAGATGATCTCGTTCTCCGCCGTGCCGGTCTTGACTTTCGCCATGTCCCTGGCGTTCATGGCGCAGGGGATCTTCATGTTGATCAGGTTGCCGGTGATAAAGGCCAGGTAGGTGCCGCCGGCTCCCAGCATCGGGGTGTACACCAGGAACTCCACCACGCTGGACACGGTCCACACCAGGCCCACGGACAAAAAGCCCCGCAGGGCGGCGTTCAGGTCCGGCATGGCGCCGAGCCATCCGCCGATCACGAAGGGCGCGCCCACCAGCAGCACCAGGGTGATCACCGAGACGATCCGGCCCAGGCGGTGGGTGGTCTTCATATAGTCGTCATAGGGCGTCTTTTTCATCGCGTCCCACCTCCTCACATTTCCGCCAGCACGGCGGCGATCATCCCTGCCAGCATGCTGCCCGCGATGGAAAAGCTCTCCAGCCACCGGATGTTTTTCTTTTCCGACAGCCAGGTGAACAGGGCCATGACCAGGGCGGCGGCGCCGGCGGTGATCAGGGGCGTGAGGCTCCCGCGGAAGGTGAACAGGCCCTTGCCGGAGATGAAGGCGCCGATATAGCTGCCCAGGTAGGCCGACACCATGCCGATGAACATGGCGGTCATGGCCAGGTCGCCGAAGCCGGGCTTTTTCTGATCATCCACCCGGCGTTCCCCGGCCCTGCTCAGGCGGGCCAGGTACTTTTTGCCGAACAGGGCAGCCAGGATCATGCCCCACATGATGCACACGCTCATCAGCAGCGCGATGGTGGAAAAGCCCCGGGCCGTCATGGCGCTGCCGCTCAGCTCAAGCCCCAGCTGCTCGGCGGCGGCCGCCGCCACCTGGGTCTCGTAGTGCAGCGCGCCGATCACCGACAGCCTCAGCCACGGCCATGGGATCCCCAGGCTGCCGCTCAGGGCGATCACGCCCAGCAGGATGCCCACGCTGGGCAGCAGGGTGAAGGCGGCGCTGGAGGTCACGGCCTGTTTCATTTTGGCGGTGTCCATCCCGATGGCCTTGCCGGCCCGCCAGGCGCGGATGATGAACACCACGCACACCGCCGCCACGAAAAATACGATGGCGCCGCAGATCAGGTACATGGTGCTTGAGGACAGCTGATCGATCACGGTCATAACATTCCCTCCTTACCGGTCACAGGTTCTGCAGAAGCCGGAGCAGCACACACACGATGAAGCCGCCCAGCATCATGGCGGAGAAGGTGACGGGCCATTTCCCGTCCTTGTTGAAGCCGTAAAAATCCTCCCACCGTTTCCCTTCCGGGGCGTACAGGATCCTGTACAGGTAATAAGTCCCGTACAGGACCACCGAGGTCATGCCCCACAGGGACTCCGGAAAGCTCATGGGGGCTTTCTCGAAAAAGCTGAAGCTCACGATGGCCAGGACCGGCCCGATCAGGTGCAGGTACAGGTTCGCGCCGTTGAACAGGCCCTTGTAGCTCTTCCGGGACGGGCCCAGGAACAGGAGCACCGTCAGCATCGTGACGGTGAGGGCGGCGGCGGCGATGTACTTGAGGATGCGCACCGGATACGGGATATCTCCCGCGAGACGGCACACGCACACGATGAGGGCCGCCGCGGCGCACAGCGCGTTGGACAGCACGGTGTAAAACCGGAAGGCGGGCCCGGCGGCCTTCAGGCTCCAGGTACCGTTCTTCCTGAACAGGGGGATGAGGAGCGCCGCGGTGGTGAGGCCGATCGCGGCGTTGAGGATCAGGGATATCGTGTCGGTCATTTCATGCCTCCGGGAACTTTTTTCCCCTGTATTTTATCACAGCGCGGGGCGGGATTCAATCGGCAGCGGCGCTCCGTTCCCGATCGGGGAAGAGCGTAAAACCGAAGAATGATGGCTGAAGTAAAAAAACTGCCCGCGGCGGTGTGCCGCGGGGCAGTTCGCGCTCAGTTCGGGCCGGAGACGGCGTTTTCATTTGCCGTAGGGGCTGTCGAACTCCTCCTCCGCCTTGCGGACGGCTTCCTCCAGGGTCATCCCCGCGAAGTTCTGGGCGCCGAGGATCC
>CACZOZ010000025.1:0-6370 GCA_902782865.1 uncultured Eubacteriales bacterium | reverse complement strand
TCGAACAGCAGCAGCCAGATCAGCAGGATCGCCGAGGAGGGCATCACATAGGGCAGCAGCACGCTGTTGCGGAAAAACTCCCCGCCCCGCTTGAGCCGCGTCAGGCTCAGGGCGATCACGAAGCTGAGGATCCACACCAGGGGCATGCAGATGAGGCTGAGCACGAAGGTGTTGGTCAGCCCGGTCTGAAAAATGCTGTTGTTCAGCACGCTGATGTAGTTGTCCAGGCCCACGAAGGCGTTTTTATAGGTGCCGTCGGTAAAAGAATAATACAGCCCCCCGATGAAGGGGAGCACATAGAACATCATCAGCCCGATGAGCCCCGGCATAAGGAACAGCAGCACGCTCTTTTTTCTGACAAACATGGGATCGGATCAAAGCTCCTTTATTTCCCTGCCCGCCCGGCGGAGACGAAACCCCGTCGGGCGGGAAAGGATCTTGGGCGGGTCAGTTGCCTTCCTGCAGCATCATGGTCAGCTGCCGGTCCAGGCTGGTGATGAAGGCGTCCATGGAGATCTCGCCCCCGGCGGCCTGCATCACCATCGTGCTCATCTGCTCCTGATCCAGGATGCTGGAGAAGCGGATGACCAGCCGGTCCGCGTAGCCGGCATACTTCTTGAGACCTTCCTCGGACACCTCCCAGGAATTGTTCAGGAAGTACTCGAATTCCTCCATCAGGTCCGCCAGGTATTCCTCCAGCTCCCTCTTCTGCTCGGCTGTCTCGGCCTTTTCGATCTGGGCCTGAGCGTTCTCAAGGGCGGTGGTGTAATACTCCAGGTTGCTCTGGTAATAGCTGGCGCGGATGGGCTCATTGTCCACGGGACTGAAGGTGTAGCGTATCGAGGGATCCAGGTTGGCCGCTACGGTCTCCAGGAACTCCGTGGCCGCTTTCTGGTGTTTGGAGTAAGGATTGATGAAGGCCGCGTAGCCGTTGACGGCGTAGTTGGGCTCATCTCCGCCCACGCTCAGGCCGCGGGTGGTCCAGGTGTTCGCCCAGCTCAGGTCCCTCAAAAGGTACTCGCCCCAGGAGCTCACCAGGGTCTCCTTCGCCTCCTGGTCATAGTCCCAGTTGTCCCAGTCGATATCCTCGGGGATGCCCATGGCCCCCAGGTCCATATCGGCCACCGCGTTGAGCGCCGTCCTCAGCTCGGGGCTGTTGAAACCCCGTGTGAGATCGCCGGAACGGGTCATGGCCAGCATGTAGTCCTGCAGGATCATGTTGATGAACATCTGCTTCATGGACCGCTGGGTGCTGTAGGGCTCGAACACCTGGTACTCGCTGTCCTCGCCCAGATCGCCGTTCAGCTTCTCGCACCACTTGAGGAAACCGGCCCAGTCCCCGGGAACATCGTTAAGGTCGATGCCCAGCTTACCGAACGCCTCGGTGTTCAGGCCCATCGTGGAAGTGGAATACACATCCACGGGGTAGCACACCAGGCTGCCGTTTTTCAGGCACAGGTCACGGAACACGGGATACATGTCCTCCACGACGGACATGAGGGCCGGGGAATCCACCGCCGCCATGTAGCCGCGCCGGTAGAGGGTGGTGAAGGCGGGGGACGCCATGGCCATGATGTACAGATCCGCCGAATCGTCCCGGTTCATGAAGCTCTCCAGCACCGAGGTGTCGGTCATCTCCAGATCGATCATCATGGGATCGATCTCACCGTGCTCGTTCAGGAACTCGTAGAACGCCTTGTTCAGAGCGTTGTTGTAGCCCAGCCGGGTCATGATGACCAGACGTTCCGATGGCCGCTTGGACTTATCCACGTTGCGGATGACCACCACGCTGTCGGACGCCATGGCGTAAAAGCCGCCGTCCAGGAACACCGCGCCGCCGCCCCAGGTCTCCGCCGGCATGTCGCAGATGGCTTCCTTGGTGTCAAGATCCGTGCCCTGCAGGCCGAAAAGGGCTTTGCCCTCGCAGAAGTACAGCCGGTCCCCCGCCGCGTCATACACCGGGGCGCCGGTATTGACGTAATCGACATCCACCCATTCCTTCCGGCCCACTTCCGTCAGGTCGCCGAATTTGGGATCCACCTCAGACAGGATGGTGCAGTGCTGCTCGTAATCGGAGATCAGCATCAGGAAGCCGTCCCGATAGGCCGTCACGCCGGTCATGGCCACGTTGTCCATCTCCACCGGCACCGTATCCCCGGAAGCAAGATCCATGATCAGCGCGCACTGGCTGCCGCTGTCCTCATCGTAATAGGTGAAGAAGATATTTCCCTTGTTGTAGCAGAAGCGCTCCATGCTGAAGGGATAGTACTCCCCGTCGCCGTAGTCGCCGGTCAGGTCGTCCCAGTCCAGGTCCCGCACCTTTTCGAGGGTGACGGTGCCGTCACCGGGCTTGATATCATAGAGCGCCGTGCCCAGGAAGGCGTACGCCTCCTCATCGTCCCGGTAAGTGTAGAAAAGCCCCTTGAGGGTGCCCTCATCCTGGAAAAAGGCACAGGGGGTCAGGGTGGTGCCGTCATCGGCGGCTTCCCTGGCGTACCGCTTCAGTTCCCCTTCCCCGGGCCGCACGGAGTACACGCTGCCGGCATAGTCCATCAGGTACAGGGTATCGCCCACGGCCGCGTTCATGCCGCCGTAGAAATAGATCTCCTCGTTGTTTTCCTCATTTTCCGCGGTCATGTTGATCGTCACGTCGCCCTCGGCGGCCAAAGCCCCGCAGGCGCTCAGAAGCATCACCGCGCACACGAAAAGCGCAAAAAACCTCTTCATCCGTCGTATCTCCTTATGATCGGTCCAAAAAGACGTCCGTATCTTATTCAGTCATGATCCGCCGCGCCGGGTTCGTCCGCGTCCGCGGGAGCCGCCGGTTCCGCGGGCTCGGTGTTCTCCGCCGCGCGCACGGCGTAGATGATCACCGGCATGCCCACGCGCACATTGTCGTCCGCGGTAAAAGCCACATAGGCCTTCACGTTCATGTTCCTGCCCTCGCCGGTGACGATGTAGCTGACCCCGGTCACCTCACCGTCATAGCGCAGCACGTCGTCAGCGCCGATGTCCAGCTCCACGATCGCCTTCTGGCCCTTTTTGAAGCTGTTGATGTCCGCCACCGGCACGGTGACCTCCGCCTCCAGGGCGCTGATGGGGTACAGCGTGACCACCGCCGCCTCCTGGGACACGGTGCCGCCGGGCTCCACGCCCACCTTGGACACGATGCCGTCCATGGGGCTGACGATCCTCAGGCTGGAGGGATAGAGCCCCGCCAGCACGCCTTCCACCGTCTCAAAGAGCAGCTGGCCCCGGCGCACCTTGTCGCCCTGCTTCACATGGGCCTTGAGCAGGCTGCCGCTGCCGTCCACCGCCACGGGCTTCTGCTGCTTGACGGTGCCGCGGCCCAGACGGGTGGTGTTCGTCAGGTCCGGGCTGCGGTAGATGTCCACGGTCTCCCCGATGAAGAACTCGCCCCCGGTCACCTCCAGGGTGTACTCGGTGTTGCCCTCCTCGTTCACGTCCCCCACGGCGCTGATGATCGCGGGGCCCGTGTGGCTGCCGTCCTGGGAGCAGGACAGGTACACCGTCTCACCGATATGGACCTTCTTGGTCTCCGAGGCGCTGTAGGCCTTTTCCGTGGTGGCCGCCACCTGATACTGGTGGACGGGCTCGATATAGGCCACGCCGCCGTAGATGGTCTTCACGTTGTCCAGGGTGTCTCCCTCCTGGGCGAAGAAGGCCGCGACGGTGCCGTCACAGGGGGCGAACACCTTCGTGGCTCTCAGGTCCACGATGGGGTCCCCGGCATAGATCATGTCTCCCTCGCGCACGTAGAGCTTATCCAGCATCGCGCCGAAGGGCGCTTCCACCGGCACGGAGTCCGACGCGATGATCACGCCGTCAAAGGCGGTCTCCGCCAGGGTCGGGAAAACGCATCCCGCCAGCAGGATCAACACGAGTGCCAACGCTGTCTTTTTCATCTTTCCGTCCTCCAAATCGTATCGTCGTGGGGGTAAAGGATCTGCCCTGAATACTCATTCTCCGGCCACACGGCCTTCGGGATCAGGAGCAGGCCGTCTGTCACGATATAAACTTCCTTCTCATGCATGAGGAACGTGCTCTCCGCCATCAGCTGCCAGGCCTGGCCCTCCAGGGTCACGGTCATGCCGTCCGGCTCCACACCGTCCAGGCCCAGGGAGATCTCGTAAACGAAGGCCGTCTCGCTGACACCCTCCCGGCGCTGCGCCTCGTAATCAAGGCCGTCCAGGATCTCGTCGGTGGATATGACCAGGGCCTTCTCCCCTGCCCTGAGGATGAGCCAGTCAAGGCGGCTCTCCCTGAGGCGCAGCTTCTCCTCGCCGGTGAAGTGGAGCACGCAGCCCGTCTCGCCGTCCAGGTCCAGCGTCAGCATCAGCGCGTTCTCCGCCAGGTCCATCTCCTCATCCTCGTCCAGGGGCAGCCGGATCAGGCTCTCGGTGAAGGGGATCAGGTGGACCGCGCCGGAAGGATCCTCCCCGGTCACGTAGAGATTGACGGTCTCGTCCGCCAGGGTGAGCATGGTGACCGCTTCCTCCGGCAGCGTCAGGGCGAAACCCAGATAGGTGGCCTGGCGCTGATCCCGCTGCTGCTGATCGGTCATGCTCTTGTCCTTGCCCTCGCCGGGCTGGGCGTGCCGCACCACATAGCTGCCGCCGCCTCCGCCGCCCCCGCCGCCGGTCCTGTCGGCGATGATCTTGCTCTCAAGCACGGTCACGTTGCCGGCGGCGTCCCGGGCCATGATGCTGCCGGCGGGCAGCACGGTCCTGGTCTTGAAGGTGACATAGAGCCCTTCCTCGCCCGCGTATTTCTGCCAGGTCTTGCCGCTGTCCACGGACACGGCGGCCACGCCGCTGATCTTGTCCTCGGCGAACACGCAGATCCGGTAATCGACCTCATCGTCCGGGTAGGCTTCCAGCTCCGGCTGGGTGAAATCCAGCATCAGGGTGTGCCGGGTGGAAACGTCCAGGATGTCGTTGGTCTTCGCGTCCACCAGGGCGAAGCGGATGCTCCTGATGCCCTCGCGGGTCTCCTGGTAGGTGCTGCCGCTGATCCTGGTCAGCTCCTCGTCGAACAGCAGCACGGCGTAGGCCGTATCGTCACTGCCGCCCGAGAGGGTGTAGCCGGGCACCTTGTTAGTCCACTCGCCCCGCTTCTCGCCCTTGGCCTTGACGGTGATGGCCATGCCCGGCTGGACCGAGCCCGTGGGCAGGGGGATCTTGGTGGGATCGGGGTCGGCGGTGGGGGTCACGGAGGGCGTCGGGGTCGGGGTGGGCGTCACCTTGGGCTTTTTGGTCTTCAGCACCCAGAACCAGATGTCTTCCTTTGCTTTCTTTTTCGCCTCGTCGATATCCTGCTGGCTGACCCGGTCCTTGAGCTCCTCCGAGCGGGAGAGGATCACCTCATAATCGTATTTCTCGTTGTTGAACACCTCGGCGTCCGGCAGGAAAAAGATCCCCTGTCCCTTCTCCTCGTTCATCAGGAAGAGCCTGAAGTCCTTCACCAGCACCTTTTCCTCGGTGCTGACATAGACGCAGCCCTTCTCCCGGACTTTTGAGATCATCTCCTCCAGGGTGCCGAACAGGATGGCGTCGGCTTCGTCCACCGTCCAGGCCTCGTGCTCCTCGATGGGCACGGCGGTCATCATCGGCTCGGGAGTGGGATCCCCGGAAGTCTTCGGCTCCTTCGCGGGCTCGTCACTGTCCTTCGGCCCCTCCGTCACGCTGGGAGCGGAGAGGATCTCATAGCAGTCGGACCGGATATAGCCGAACATGTCCTTGTACTTGACGAAGATCCAGTCATACCCGCCCTTGGACACCGGCAGGGCGTAATAGGGCAGCTCGATGCCCTTGGGCAGCCGGTCGGCGGAATGGGGGGTCCTGGTCTCGCCGTTGGGAGCCGCGCGGAGATTGACGCTGTCCTTGATCAGCCGGATGGTCCCGAGTTTTGTCGTGCCGGGATCGGTGGGCCCTTCAGTCGCTTTAGGCGTTTTGGTGGGCTTGGGCGTCTGGGTCGCTTTCGGGGTCTTCGTCGGCTTCGGGGTCTTCGTCGGCTTGGGCGTTTCGGCGGGCTCCAACGTGGGCGCCTCCGTTTTCTTCGGTCTCTTCGTGGCCTTGGGCTCTTCCGTGGGCGCTTCGGTGGGCGCCTGAGTCGCTTTCGGGGCCTTCGTCGGCTTCGGGGTCTTCGTCGGTTTGGGCGTCCCGGCACTCTCCGCCGCGGTCTTGCCCGCGATCTGATCCGCCCGCGCTGCGGGCAGGGCATCCCTCACCGGCGGCATCGTGCCCGAAAGCAGCAAAAGCGCCAGGATCAAAGCTGTCAAACTCAAAAATCTCTTCATCGTCAAACGATCTCCTTCAGGCTGTCACCATATTAGACGTTCCATCGGGCG